>CAZOKX010000039.1:0-18174 GCA_964580785.1 uncultured bacterium | reverse complement strand
GAAGCTTTTCTGACCCGCGCCTGTTCTCTTCTTTCTTTGGCCTTCTGAGCTTTTATCCGTAAGAGCGCCTCGATCCTTTCCGGTTTCTTGAGAAAAAACGAGGAAACTAGAAAATCAGGACTTTTCAGAAATCTGAACCCCCTTTCCACACTTTGTTGAGACTTATATGTTTTCAACACTTCAGCCGCAGGAAAGCCATCTTTATCCATATCATTGGTAGCTAGAATGAAAAATCCCTTGGTTTTTTCAAGAGCCCTCTTCTTTTCCGAAGAATACTCTATAACAGTCTTGGATTTAGCAAAACGGGCGAAGGAACTCTTCATGAGTTCGAAACTAGATGAAAAACAGCAATTATTGAATTTTGTATTTTCGAACTTCGAATTAGATGGTAAAAGGCTGCTTGTGACACTGCGTGAGCCGTTTTTGACCCTTACCACACTGTCACATCAACCAGTGAGTCTCCGGATGCAAGATTCGAACTTGCGACCAATGGATTAACAGTCCACTGCTCTACCGCTGAGCTAATCCGGAATGAAGCAACCATCATAACCAAGGCCATGAATTTAAATCAATCTTGCCTTAAAACCAGCGCACCTTTTTCTCGATGCCGCTCCCATCCAGAAGCGATAAAAATAACTGAGAAAAAATTGGAAAATGTTTCAGGATGATAAACTCCATTCCTCTGATTTACGTTGTGGAAAAATATATTTTAACTTTTTTCTTTTATGTTCCCTCTCGCTATTCTCTTTAATTCAGGGGAAAATCATGGATGAGATCTACGGTTACATCGAAAACATTGTCTTTACTGAAGAAGAAAAAGGCTTTACCGTTGCGCGATTAAAAGAGCCTAAGAAAAAAGAGCTCACTTGCATCGTCGGGATTATGCCATCGGTCCAGCCTGGAGAGACGCTCCGCTGCAAAGGCTCCTGGAAACATCACCCTCAGCATGGTCCTCAGTTCGAAGTCACATCCTTTGACCTAGAAGCGCCAAGGGATCTTACCGGCATTCAAAAGTATCTGGAATCGGGGATGATTAAAGGGATTGGCCCTGTCTACGCAGAGAGGATCGTCAAACAGTTTGGCATCCACACTCTGGATGTAATCGACCAATGCCCCGATCGACTCCTCGATATCTCAGGAATCGGCGATAAGCGGATCGAGCGGATCAAAACCTGTTGGATAGAACAACGCTCGATTCGCGATGTCATGATCTTTCTAAGAGGGCATGGGGTCAGCCCCTCATTTGCTCAAAAGATCTACAGAGCATATGGCGATAAAAGCATTCAGAAGGTTTCTTCAAACCCTTTTCAGCTTGCCAAAGAGATCCATGGGATCGGATTTAAATCAGCGGATGCAATCGCAACTGGAATGGGGATCCCTCAAGACTCCCCTGCGCGGATCGATGCGGGGATCGAGCATGTGTTGTGGGAACTGAGCAACGATGGGCATGTCTGTTACCCGCGCGACGAGCTAGTGCAGGAAGTGCAGACCATCTTGCAAGTCACATTAGCCCAAATCGAAGATCGAGCCAGCGAGCTACTGAAGAATGGAAACATCGTTGAAGAGGATGGTCTGATCTGGGTTAAACCTCTCTATCTTGCTGAAATCGGAATTGCGCGAGAACTAGCGCGGATTACCCAAGCCCCTTGCCGGATCCGGTCTGTCCATCTCGAAAAAGCGCTCGAATGGGTCGAGCTGCTTCTCCAGATAGAGCTTGCATCGGAACAAAAAATAGCTGTAACTCAAGGTGTAAAGGACAAGGTCCTAATCATCACGGGGGGGCCGGGCACAGGAAAGAGCACTATCACAAAAGCAATCCTTGCCATCACTGAAAAAATCGCTTCTAAGATCGTCTTAGCTGCCCCTACAGGAAGGGCTGCTAAACGGATGAGCGAGATCACCCATAAAAAAGCGTTCACAATCCATGCGCTCCTCGAGATGGATTTTAAGGCAGGTGGCTTCAGGAGGAACCGGCAAAATCCGATCGTCTGCGATCTACTTATCATCGACGAAGCGAGCATGATCGACACGCAGCTGATGAACCATTTGCTCAAAGCTGTTCCGAGCGATGCCCGCTTGATCTTGATCGGCGACATCGATCAGCTCCCGAGCGTTGGCCCAGGCAATGTCCTTAAAGACCTGATCCAATCGCAGCGCCTTCCTGTTTCTGAGCTCAAAAAGATCTTCCGACAAGCAGCCGGCTCTCAGATCATCACCAACGCCCACAAGATCAATGAAGGCCAATTTCCTGATATCAGCCACCATCCTCGCAGCGATTTCCGCTTTATCGAAGCAGAGGCTCCCGAAGATGTCCTCAGGATAATCCTCGACCTTGTAATGACACAGCTAACCAAAAGCCATCGACTCCATCGCTTTGACGACATCCAAGTCCTAGCTCCGATGAAAAAAGGGATCATCGGGATCGAAAACCTCAATGTCACTCTGCAAAAACACCTCAATCCCTCTCCCACTCCCCTATTTCGGATGGGAAAATGCCTCCATGTTGGCGATAAGGTAATGCAAGTCCGTAACAATTATGAAAAAGAGGTGTACAATGGCGATGTCGGAAAAATTGTCACCATCAATCTGACCGACCAAAACATCAAGGTCTCCTTCGACGGAAAAATCGTGGACTATGAATTCCTAGAACTCGATGAACTTGTCCTTGCATATGCGGTCTCGATCCACAAGTACCAAGGGAGCGAATGCCCTTGTGTGATCATTCCTGTCCACACAACCCATTTCAAAATGCTCTACAAAAATCTCCTCTACACGGGTATCACGCGCGGCAAAAAACTCGTTGTCCTCGTTGGCACGAAAAAAGCACTGGCGATTGCTGTCAATAATAAAGAAGTGCAGCGCCGCCACGCGGGATTGCGCCAAGCGGTGTGTAATTTCTTAAGCACAACCCATTAGAAATATTTTTATAAAAGCCTCGTAATGAAGCCAACCCCTAAGACCCTGTTATGCAAAAGAAGCGCCGGGAAGGGCTTCAGCAAACGAAGGGAGCTCTAGACCATTGGTAACACCAACAGCAAGAACCATCCCTTGGCTTTCGATACCCATGAGAGTTGCTGGCTTTAAGTTAGCAACGACGACAATATTACGACCAATGAGAGTCGAAATGTTTTCTAACTTTTCGCCGATGCCTGCGATAATAGTGCGCTGCTCAAAGCCGATATCGACAATCAGCTTAAGGAGCTTTTTACTTTTAGAAACTCTTTCTGCATGCAAAATTTTAGCGATGCGCAAATCGACTTTCCGAAAATCATCGATGCTGATCTGCTCTTTGAGCGGTTGAGCTGGTTTAGGCGCTTCGCTTGGAGGTTTGGCTCCGATCTTTTGCAACTTATCGATCTCTTCCTGAATTGCAGTATCTTCCACTTTGTTAAAAAGGACTCGGGGAGGCATGAGGTTGTGCTCTAAAGGCAACTGGGAGTTAACAACCATATCCCATTGGAGTTTCTGCAGGGACGTCGTATACCCAAGCATATTCCAAATGCGTTCCGCAGCATCTGGAATGATCGGCGATGAAATCAAGGCCATGCACTTGATGCATTCTAAGCAGCATGCAATCGTTGTCTGCATATCGTGATGCGTAAGTGCGCTGCGGGCTGCAATCCACGGTTTTTTCGCATCGAAATAGACATTGCCTGCTTGAGCAAGCTCCATGATTATCTGACTTGCGCGGCGCAGCTGAAAGGTGCTATAGGCCAAGTCCGCCTCATGGACAAGATCTTTGATCTTCTTCAAAAAATCAATGTCGATTGGGTGGGGATGAGCCAGCGGAGGGACCTTTCCTTCGCACTGAGCTTGGAGAAAGACGAGGGTCCGATTGACAAAGTTACCGTATTTGCTGAGAAGTTCGCTGTTGCAGCGCATCTGAAAGTCTTTCCAAGAAAAGTCTGAATCTTGGTTTTCTGGAGCATTGGCGGCGATTGCATAACGAATCTGATCAGCAGTGAACTGTTTGAAAAACGATTCGAAATCGATATACCAACCATCCGATTTGCTGAACTGCTTCCCTTCAAGATTGTAAAACTCATTGGCGGGAAGCTGATCGACAAGCTTGTAAGGCTGGTTCTGCCCCATTATCATCGCAGGAAAAAAAATAGCGTGGAATGGGATATTGTCCTTGCCAATGAAATTAACAAGTGTTGTCTGAGGATCGAGCCAATATTCTTTCCAAGCATCTGGTTTTTTCTGAATCTCAGCCCACTCTTGGGTAGCGGAGATATATCCAATCGGCGCATCGAACCAAACGTAGAGAACTTTTCCCTCTGTTCCAGGAAGAGGAAGGGGAACGCCCCACTCCATATCGCGGGTGATGGCTCGTGGTTTGAGGTCATCGATATAGGCTTTGGCAAAATTGATGACGTTGGCCTTCCACTCTTTTTTTCCAATCCACTCAGCTAACCTTTCTTTAAAATGGTCAAAACGCAAAAACCAGTGTTTGGTCGGTTTACGAATAAGGGGCGCCTGCGAGATCTTAGAATGGGGATTAAGTAGATCAGTCGCTTCGTAGCTAGCGCCACACCGCTGGCACTCATCCCCTCTAGCTTCCGTAAAGCCGCATTTAGGACATGTTCCGACCACATAGCGATCAGCTAAAAACTTCCCATCTTTTTCAGAAAAAAGCTGCTCAGTCACCTTCTCTTCAATGTGCCCATTTTGGAGAAGGTCAAGGAAAAATTGCTGCGTTGTCTTGACATGCCCTGCCCATGTAGTCCTCGAAAAATGATCGAACGAGAAGTTAAGCTGGTGAAAGAGGGTCTTGTTCATCTCATGAAAAAGATCGACATGCTCTTTAGGGCTTCGCCCTGCTAATTCTGCGCTTAACGTGATCGCAATCCCATACTCATCGGAGCCGCAAATATAAAGCACATGGTTGCCCTTTAGCCTTTCATAGCGAGCATAGCAATCTCCTGGTAGGTAGGCGCCTGCGATATGCCCAAAATGAAGCGGTCCGTTAGCATAAGGAAGCGCGGAAGTAATTAGGATTTTTTTTGACATAAGGCCGCCCAACGCTCACTCTTCGTTTTCGTCTTCTTTCTCTAATGCTTCAAGATCGCGAACATAGTCGGGGCTAGGATTTTTGCGGATTTCTTTGAGCAATTTGTCCAAATTAACCTCATGTCCAGATTTGACATAGAACCGTCCAAGGTTAATGGCTTGATGAGCCAGTTGGAAATTATTCCGAAACTGCTTCCGTAGCAGTTCATTAGTGAGCTGTTCCTTTTGGACTTTTTCTCTCATTGCGTATCTCCGTAATGTAAAAAATTAAAGGCGTACACGGTGCTCTTCTGCAATCACAATACTGCGCAAAATCGTGTATGCGTTGTCTAAGTTATCGTTAACGATATGATAATCGTAATAACGTGCCATTTCCATCTCTTGTTCCGCCCAAGAGAGTCTCTTTTCGATCGTCTTAGGGTTTTCTGTTTGACGCTTGTGCAGACGCTGCTTTAGCTCTTCCTGGGAAGGGGGGCTTAAGAATAAGTAGACTGCAGGAAAGTTCTCTTTCTTTAACCTCATTGCACCTTGGGTGTCGATCACTAAGAACACATGTTTACCTGTTGCTTGGCTCTTCATCACATATTCACGAGAGGTACCATATTGATGGCCGAACACCTCAGCAAATTCTAAAAAATCCCCTGAAATCTTCTTAACTTCGAACTCCTCATCGGTTAGAAAAATGTAGTCTCTGCCAGGCATTTCTCCTGGGCGGATCTTTCGCGTTGTGCATGACACGCTCTCAGCCACACAGTCGAATTCATTGATCAACATCCTCACCAGGGTTGTTTTTCCCGTACCCGCAGGAGCACTGATGATAAAGACAAGGCCGTACGATAAGTTTCCAAGGATCTTTGCAACCATGATTATTCGATGTTTTGTGCCTGTTCTCGAACCTTTTCCAACTCGCTTTTAATGTTAACAACCGCTAGAGAAATCTCCGTTTCCATCGATTTTGCAGCCAGTGTATTGACCTCTCTGTTTATTTCTTGTGCCAGAAAGTCCAGAGTTCTTCCAATCGGTTTTTCTGCGGTGCTCAAGTGCATTTGAAACTGCTGGATGTGGGAGTTTGCCCGAACGATCTCTTCAGTCACATCGGCTTTTTCTGCAAGCAAAGCAACCTCTCTGTACACTCGGTCTTCCACTTCACTTGTCAACGGTCCGATCTCTTGGAGCCTCTTACGAATCTTCTGTTGATAGCGAAGGAGGAGCCCCTCTTTTTTCGTTTCGATCATTTTTAGCGTGCCCTGAATGAGGCTGAGCCGCCCTTCTATATCTTCAGCTAAAACCTTCCCTTCACGTTCCTTCATTTGGACCAAAGCTTGAAGAGCTCCAATTACAGCATCTTTTAAGGCTTCGCGGATTGCTGCATCATCAATTCCCTGCTCGATCGGGCTGAATGTTTGCATCTGATCAACAAGAAACTTCAAATCGATCTCTTTTTTAGGATCAAGTCCAAGCTTCGCAGCGATCTGGTCCCAGCCCGCTTTGATCATTTGGA
Organism: uncultured bacterium; assembly: GCA_964580785.1. Lineage (GTDB taxonomy): Bacteria > Chlamydiota > Chlamydiia > Chlamydiales > Rhabdochlamydiaceae > Acherontichlamydia. The sequence goes on along the minus strand of CAZOKX010000039.1, from coordinate 11,660 downwards.
GTTGTTTTAGCGCATTGTCATAGATCCCCTCGCCTATTCCGTCATGCTGCAATATCACGCGAACAGCGACTTGTCCCCGTTCCAGTTCCGTCATCAGCCATTTCCTCGCCTCGACTTCAAAACGGAAGAACTCTTTCGGAAGATAGATCGAAAGATCGAGTATTTTCCGATTCACGGAATGGATCTCAACAACAAGGCGGCCAAAGGATGTTTCCTTACTGAACCTGCCATACGCCGTCATACTTCTAATCATCAAAAATTCCCAGTAAATCGCAAATACCTCGTGCGTGAGGTATACCTGATTATACCTACTAAGTCAAGCTCTTTAAGCAAAACGCTTCGATTAAATAAGCTTCCTTTAAAAGTAAAATTTTGAGGTTTTTCCTTCGCTTCAATCTGATAGCTAGGATTTACAATTTGGAGCTAGCGGAGTGAGTTTAGAAAGAAGCCTAATTTAAACTGAGGGCTCGGCTTTTTAAGGGCCGAAATGTCATTCTGTGGATTGGACAAGCGCCGTGCTGCTCAATGGCGCGCAAATGCTCTTTGGTACCATAGCCCTTGTGTCGATCAAACCCATATTGGGGCCAACTTTGATGGAACTCATCCATCATCAAGTCTCGCGCCTCTTTAGCAATGATTGAAGCTGCTGCAACCGATTGGCTGAGAGCATCCCCTTTAATGATCGGTTCACCTGGAGTTGCCGTTTGAGGCATCCGATTGCCGTCGATAAGAAGATAGTCGGGTTTCTTTGATAGCGCATTGATCGCAATCAGCATCGCTTCAAATGTTGCCTGGAGAATGTTGATCTGATCGATTCGTAGCGCATCAACAACGCCGATAGCATAGCAAATTCCTGGCATCTCAAGCAGTTGCTGAAAAAGAGCAAAGCGCTGTACTGGAAGCAGCTGCTTGCTATCATTGATCCCTTCAACAAGAGCATCGTCAGGAAGAATGCAGGCAGCCGCAACAACAGGGCCTGCAAGAGGCCCTCTTCCGGCCTCATCGACGCCGGCAACAGAAACAAACCCTTTTTTTCGCGCATTTTTTTCGAAAATAGTCAAGGCTTGCAGTCTTCCTTGCTCCGTGCTAGCAAATGTCGTCATAAGAATCCATTTTCAGCATTTTAATAAGGATTATGACAGACATCAGTGTTTTATAGGAAGGTCCTTGTTTCAACTCTTGTTCAACTTTTGCGCGTCGATTCAAATTAATTTGAAGGCATCCTCTTAAATAGAACTGCTTAAGAACGCAATGCTTTTGCAATTGGCATTTTTGCGATTTTGAAACCCGCAAGAAGCGAAGCAAGGATCGCTGAAATGAGGCTCATTGCCATGGTTGAAAACACCATTGCCCATGTGAAAGAAAAGATCAGAAAAAATGGCCGCGTCGATCCTGGACCCGGAGGCATGAGAATTTCATTTTCGAAGAGACCTTTTGAGATAACGTAGGTGATCGCCAGACCTAAAGCGCTTCCCAATGCTCCAAGAAAAGCTGCTTCGCAGAGAATCAATTTAAGGACATCCAACCGAGACTCTCCATTCGCCCTTAAATTGCCAATCTCTTGCTTTCTTTCTAAAATGGATGCAGAAATGGTATTAAAAATCCCCAAAAGGACAATCGACAGGATGATCACTTGAACCACATGAAACTGCGCTTTTAACCAATCGACAGAATTTTGATAATAAACTTTATCTAATTCATCAAAAGAAGCTGCCTCTAACTGGGGGAAAGTGGTTTCCACACTCTGAGCTATGTGAGACCAATTTTCATGATCCCGTAAACCCAATGATAGGGTTTCGATTGCCTTCGTAGAGAGCAGCTGCTGAGCTTTTTCTAGCTGAACCCGAAACACCCTGTTGTCAAACTCCATATTCCCCGTGCTGAAAATTCCGGTTACAGTCAGTTTGCCCTTTTTGATCTTTCCATTAATCGCTTTTGTGTACAAAGTGACCCGATCGCCTGGATCGATATTCAGCGATTTTGCTAACCCCTTTCCGAGCATGATCCCATTTTCTTGATTAGAAAGAAAAACTCCCTCCTCAATGCGGAGATTGTTGAAAAATTCAGCTTCTTTTTCTGCTCGAATCCCAAGCCCATGGCCTGCCATAGAAACCTTACCCTTCACTAGCATCCCGTTCAAAGAAAGCCTTGGAAACACATATTCCACCCCTTCCTGTTGCAATAGAAAACTCTCTAATTCACTCCAATTGCCAACCCATTGGCTCCACGGTTCTTTATGGACCACGTCCCGATACCCTTTAGTGTTGATCTGCCCATTCCCGTATTGAGAGTGGATCGTCGATTCTTTGTAATCGGTTAAAACACCATGTATAAAACCTTGAAAACAGAAGAGAGCTCCGGCACCAAGCCCTATTGTTAACAGGACGGCAATCGTACGCCGAACGTTGCGGAACAAATTTCTAAAAGCAAGCCCAACCAACATCATGAATGCCTGCCTTTAAGCAACTGCCCGTCTTGGATATGAAAATCAAGATGTGAAAAAGAACGGATCATCGGATCGTGCGTCGTTAAAATGATGGTGACGTTTTGCTCTTCGATCATTTCTGAGAAAATGGACATGATTTCCCTTCCGGTATTCTGATCCAAACTTGCAGTCGGTTCATCTCCAATAATCACTTCAGGACACTTAGCAACCGCACGGGCAATGGCTACCCTTTGTTTTTGCCCGCCCGAAAGCTCTGAAGGCTTCTTGTTACGGTGTTTCCACAAGCCAACAGCCTCAAGGGCATTGCGCGCCCGTTTTCGAACTTCATCATGAGAAAGTTTTTGCCGCTTCAAGAAGTATTCGACATTTTCTTGCGCGGTAAGGACAGGAACAAGATGAAATTGTTGGAAAATAAACCCGATCTTAAATTTACGAATCTCATTCTTCCTTTTTTTACTCATTTCAGAGAATTTTTCGTTTTGAAAAAAAATTTCTCCATCTTGAATCGGCTCGATCAAACCCATCAAATTCAACAAAGTCGATTTTCCAGAACCAGAAGGCCCTGAAAACGTGATAAGCGAGTGATTGGGAATCTCTAAGTTCAGAGAATGTAGAGCATGGATCTTTTGCGAACCTAACTGATAAGTAAAACCGACATTCCTGATGGAATAGAGGGAAGATGAGTTATTTTTTTTAAGCATAGTTTCTGATTTTCTTTCCAAACAAATTTTTATGGAATTATACCACTTAAACTGAAATTAATCATCGAAATAAAGTCACTGAAAATATAATTTCAAAAACACCTATTTCCAGGTAATAAGCAATTTACAATTAATTGAAAACAAATATTTTTGTTTTAAAAATTGCAAGAGGCTATCCGTAATCTCAACTTTGCGCAAGGCCAAGTGAAACAGCTTGATAAAAATTCGATTTGACATGCAAAATCTGGAGATTGGGTTTTCTTAGAGCATACCGCTTCTAAACTTTTATAAACTCACTGCTTTACCTTCTTCAAGGAGACAAGGGCATTGATTTTGAGCAGCGCAGTTCAAGATATCTTCCTCTCCCTACAGCAACACCAGGTCTGGCTCCATTTGGGGTGGCTCGAAGTGAAACAGCGCTACCGGCGATCTGTTTTAGGCCCTTGGTGGATCAGCATCAGCATGTTGATCTTCATTGCAGCGATGAGCAAAATCTTCAGCAGCCTGTTCCACCAGAACGCCGCTGAATATGTCCCTTTTTTTACAGCGGGGTTCGTTTTCTGGTCGTTCATTTCGAGCAGCATCATGGAATCCACCGAGATTTTTAAAGCTAATAGCGGTTTTATCAAGCAGATTAACCTGCCTTATACAACATACATCCTCAAGTTCCTTGTCAAGAATATCATTATTCTTTTCCATAACTTCATCATCTACTTTCTTGTCTTAGCAGTCTTTAAATTGAACCCTGGATGGCGATTCCTTGTTGTTGTTCCCGGCGCACTGCTCTTGATCATCAACCTGTATTGGATGAGCCTTCTGATCGCTTTGCTCAGCACACGTTTCCGCGATATCACACCGATTATTACAAGTTGTATGCAGATTTTATTTTTCATCACTCCCATTTCTTGGACGCCAAAACTGCTTAAAACTGAATCCCTGATCGTGCAGTTCAATCCCTTTGTCTATCTGCTTGATCTTGTTCGCAACCCCCTTCTTGGCAACGAGGTCCCGCTCAGCTCTTGGTCTATCTGTTTATCGATTGCTGGAATCGGTTTTTTAGTGTCGTTAACCCTCTTCAACCGCGTCCGCACTAGAATCCCTTTTTGGCTAGATTAAACATGGCAACAATTGAACTGAACAACCTCTCTTTAATTTATCCTGTCTATGGAACTAACTCCCGCTCTCTTAAAGTCGGCGTCCTTCAAGCAGCTACTGGCGGAAAATTCCTTAAAGGGGAGGCGACGGTGAAAGTCCAAGCTCTTAATGGAATCAGTTTTAGACTGGAAAATGGAGATCGACTTGGCCTTATCGGCCATAACGGGGCCGGAAAAACAACCCTTCTCAAAGTTCTTGCTAAAATTTACGCGCCAACGGCTGGGAAGCTCACGATTTCTGGAAAGCTCAACAGCCTATTCGACATCATGGTCGGCATGGACCATGGCCTAACAGGCTACGAGAATATCCTCCTTCGAGGGCTGATCCTGGGCCTTTCGAAAAAGCAGATCTACAGCGTAGTCTCAGAAATCGAAGAGTTTGCTGAGCTAGGCGAATTTATCCATTTGCCACTCAGCAGCTATTCTTCCGGTATGCTGGTAAGGCTTGGTTTTGCGATCATCACAAGCACCTCTTCTGAGATCCTTTTAATTGATGAGGTATTAAGCGTCGGCGATGCTCATTTCATCAACAAAGCAAAGCAGCGGATCTCTTCTTTAATCGATCAGTCCAATATCATGGTCCTTTCGACCCATGATCACGATGTCATCCGCAACTTTTGCAATAAAGTTCTTTGGCTTGAACAAGGAAAAATTAAACTATTTGGAACTACCGAAGAGGTATTCCTTGAAAGAAAGCGACTACTGTCTCTATAAATCGACTAAATCAGGGGCAACTAACTGTGTTTTAGCTTTTCAATCCATTCTTGAGGAATGCCAGCTTGGTTGCGATGATTCCCCACAACAGTAAAGCCTCTGGCCCGTCTGGGTGTCATCAGAGGGGGAAGGCATTCTCTCCATGCATCCCATTCTGTGCTTTCAGGAGATTTCAATTTCTTAAGCCAGTTCCATCCAAAAGAAACATGACCGATTTCATCTTCAAGGATCTGTTTCATGAGAGCCGCAGACTCCAGATCTCCAACACGTGCAAACGATCGGCCGTAAAGGGGGGCAAAATCTAGGTTCGCCATTTCGAATGTTAAGCTAACAACACTAATGTACCGGATGGGGGATGTTAGATGGGGAACATAGGACCAAAAATGGCGGTAGAGAGGTAGGTCTCCGAACTTGAGGCCTAGCGATTCCATTCGGTTCATATACAAGCGGACATGCCCTTGCTCTTCTCGCAACGTGTTAGCGATCCCACGACGAAAGTGGGAAGGCGCTTCAGGGAAAGCAACTAATGCGTGGGCCATGATTTCTACTGCAAGGAGTTCATGTCCTGCAAAACGGTGTAAGCAGGTCGCCCGTTTGTCTTGTTCCCGATGTTCGTGAAATGCGGGGAGTTTTTCTTTTTTAGAATGGCGTTTGAACTCCATCCCCTTAGGACGGCAGGGTTCTTTCCACAATTGCGATGGGCCAGGCTCGAGGTCGGTCAGCTCGCTTGGGGAAAAGAGTTTTTCCTCTAAAGTATCGGCGCCGAGAACTCGGGTCGCCCATTCTTTAATTTCCATGTGATTATTTTAATGGGGGGTAGATGAGAAAAGCTGCGAAAAGCAGAGCTCTTCGCAGGATGAAATAAGGATTACTCAACAGCTAGAACGAAGTAAGCTGGGAACGCAAAATTATTGTTAGGGCGGGGGGAAGCGATGAGCTTCACCTGTTTACCGCTTAAACTTTGCAAATTCACAACCGTGCTATACACATACCCAACGGGTAGGTCCTTGTCTTTAATAACGAAGTCTCCTGGCTTGCTTTTTACAGGAGAATTATAAGGTTCTAAAATGCCTGTTAGCGTAACAGCTGCCAGCTTTTGCTCTTCGTAATATTGCTCTAATGTTTGGTTTTCGCCTAGTTTTGTCCAGCTGGAAAAGAGGGCGTGCTCGATAGGGTCCCATAATTTCATTTTATCGGAAATTTTGTATAGGGATTCTAAAGCGGCTGCATCCAATGAGAAATTGCTGTGAGAAGATTTGACTTCCGCTTTAGGCAGCGATTCCAAATAGGAGATTCTCTTTTGCAAATAGGCTTCTTGGAAAGAAGAAAGGAATTCTTTTGCTTGGTCAACGTACTCAGGAAAATCGGTGTAATCAGAAATAACGATGTTGAAACCTTCATTAATCCTTTCGAAATCGACCTCTTCAAAAGGTTTTTTGAGTTCAGAGCTGCCCAACAGAGCTGTGGCGTCCAATTGTTGTTCTGCAGCCAACCGACGCTTGTCCAGTCGGACCTTAACTTCAGGTCCGCCAACACATTCGACAAATTCTTTAGAGACATAGAAAAAAGTCTCCGCAGGAGGGGAGATTTCGAGCCATTTATTATTGATCGCAGAGATAACGCCATCAACTCTATCTCCAGCATTAAGGTGACCGATGATGGGGGCCTCAAGATGCGGCTCGAGCCGGACGTTGACTCGATTGCCTTCGACGAAGTTTTCTAAGATAAAGCTACGAAAGACGAAAGCCTTGATCCCCGCAGGAGGTTCAACAGCCCAAAAATCCCCCTTGTTTCCAATAACAGAGAGAAGATCATTTTTATTGAGCTCCTTGATGACCGGGCTATCAAGGTCAGGTTGAAGGCGCATCCGCACCTTTCGCCCTTTTATTTTTCCAGTAAAAGGAGAAAAAGTAACTTCGGGCGCTTTAATGACCGCCTTAGCAGTGGGTGGAGGACCAACTTGTGTAATGAATGGCTCGGTTTGGATTGCGGAAAAAGAAGGGAGGGCTGGGGCTGTTAGTTCAGCAATCCCATTAGGGATTTCCTGTATTTGGAGGGAATCGAGTTCATGTGCGCAAAGAGCTGTCATAGAAAATGCGGTGAGTGAAACACAAAGAGTTTGATAAAACTTGGACATGTTATTGGTTCCTCCTGATCGCCAAATAAAGGGTCTGCCGTTTAAAATATTTCGACAGTGCAATTTGCCATTCTATGATTTGCCCTTTTTTTACTCCATGTTTTTTTCAGGAAAGAACTTTATGGGTAGGAATATTCAAGCGTTGATTAGCTATTTAGGACAGCACGGACGTGCTCGCAGTGTTTTTGACCGCATGTGCAACCGATCGGTTCGCCTAGGTAAACGCTGTAGTGCTCCTTAAAGTCCAGGGGGTTTTGGACGATGAAGAGCTTTTCGCCTGTTTGGTTGATATCCCAAGTGCGGAATTTAAGGTCTTCTTCCGAGACGATTTCTTCTTCTATGCAGGCAGTCTGCTCAGGTTCTTGTTGTATTTCAAAGCCAGCGCGGAGTGCTCGGGAGATTTGGCAGTGGGTGCAGTTGCAATGTGGCTCGGGCTGCGGAATCATATTAGGATCGTTGATTCCAATCGTTTTGGAAAGCGATGTAATTTTTTCGATCAGTTCTTTAGGCAGGTTCGGGGCATCGGATTGTTCGGGGTTGTGTTGAAGGGCTGTTCCCATGTTATCTATATTAAGCGGAGAATTGAATGGAATCTCAAAGGGAAAACTAAAGCTTGCAGGCAAAGGGTTTTGGATAGGTGGAATGTTAGAGAGCTTCTTGGGAGGGCTCTTAATCAGAGCAATGCCTTGCTCGGACTCGAGGTGTTTTGCATGGATAGCAAAGATTGTTTCTATAGAGGTTGGGTCTAAATTAGGGATATTAATGCGCGCACCAGCGGTCAAGATCACAACAAGAACAGGATGCGAGGGCTGCATTTCAACGTGTAAGGAAGCAATATTTTTCCAAGATGTTGAAATATAAGGAGGTATGCTTAATATGCTAGATGTAATCAGCATGGTAGAGCTCCAGTGTTGAGGTTACACGCCTTTTTCTATTACCAATTATAACGTAAAAAGTTTCTTTTGTCAACGAATTAGCACTTGCTTTTTTTAACTGCTAAATTAAATACTTAAATTATTGTTTGTAAGATATTTATGATCCATTTAAAAAAATAGTTGAGCTTCGTTAGACTTCTTATTATGCTCAGCTTCTTCGCCACGTAAGGCCGAAGATGAGATCGTTGAAACATTTATTAGATTAGGGAGCAACCCGAGCTAAACATCAGCTGGTTAGACATTCTTAAAGCTTAATTAATTGAACCGAGGAGAACTTGTGGCACGAAAATCATTTATAATAGATACCAATGTATTGCTTCACGACCCCGATGCGATCAGCAAATTTAAAGACAGTGATGTTATCATTCCTCTTATTGTGTTAGAGGAACTCGATGGAATGAAGCGACTTTCCGATGAATTAGGTAAAAATGCCCGTCATGTCATCCGGTACATCGATGCCTTGAAGTCGCGCAAAGACGGCGATCTGCATAGCGGTGTCAAAATTGAAAATGGGATCAGCATTCGCATCTACGTTGACACAAAGCCCAGCGAAAAAAATGGGTACCCCCTTCCCCTCGACCGCAACACGAATAAGATCTTGCACGTCGCTTATAAAATTCATGAGACAGGCCAACAAGTCGTCGTGGTCTCTAAAGACTTTGTCATGCGGGTCAAGGCCGAAGCAATCGGAATAGAGTCTGAAGATTATATGAACTTAAAAGTTTCTTATGACAATATCTACAGAGGATACCGGAATATGGAAGTTCCGAAGAAAGATGTCGACTTGTTTTATAAAGATGGCTTTCTTCCCCTTGAAAAGGTCGATCTACTTCCCAATGAGTACTGTTTGCTTAGCTGTCCTGAACAGTCTTCGGCCATTTGTAAGTTCAATCATCAAAAAAAACAACTAGAGCCTTTGATCAAACTAACGCGCGATGTCTGGGGAATTCACCCTTTAAATGTCGAGCAGAAATGTGCAATGGACCTGTTGCTTCGCGATGATATCAAGCTGATTACATTAATGGGGCCTGCTGGAACAGGTAAAACAGTATTAGCTCTTGCTGCAGGATTGCGCAAGGTGTTCGATGAGGGCACCTATACGCGGATCCTTGTGAGCAGGCCGATCATTCCTCTAGGTAAGGACATTGGATACTTGCCCGGGACAAAAGAAGAAAAGCTCTACCACTGGATGCAGCCAATCTATGATAATTTGGAGTTTTTATGTCAGTCGACAAGCGGCGAGGCTAATGGGATAGAAACGCAAAAATGGATCATGGAAAGTAAGAAAATTGAGATGGAGGCTGTAACCTATATTCGGGGCCGTTCGCTACCAAAGATGTACATGATCATCGATGAGGCGCAGAACTTAACCCCCCATGAAGTCAAGACGATCATCTCCCGTGCAGGAAAAGGAACTAAGGTTGTCCTGACTGGGGATCCTACCCAAATCGATAATCCCTACCTCGATAAAGACTCGAACGCTCTGACTTTTACAGTGAGCAAGTTCAAAGACTACCCGATCTTTGGGCACGTCTTTTTAGAACGTACTGAAAGATCGGAGCTTGCAGCATTAGCGGCCGATGTTTTATAGGCGGAGGTTTAGCTTTTAATTTAATTCCATTTGAACTTACCTTGTACCGGAAAATTGAATTTTTTTAATTCGTCTGGTTGTTGAATTTTTGTTTTTTAACTCTTTTGCCTGTTTTGCTACACTAGTTGCATGACATTATTTTTGAATTGCCAATCTCTGGTTAAGTCTTTTGGTTCTCGGGTTCTTTTCCATGATCTGTCCTTTAGTGTTTTCTCCGGAGACCGCGTGGGATTGATCGGCCCTAACGGCTCGGGAAAGACGACACTGCTCAAGATTCTTGCTGGCTGCGAGAGCTCTGATGAAGGGACGATCTCGGCCAAACGAGGGTTGCGCGTTGGGTATGTTCCGCAGGTATGCGAATTTCCAGATCAAACACCCAAAGAAATTTTACTTGGTTCGTTTAAACCTGAAGATGAAAGGCCAGATTATGAAAGAGAATTAATGGTCAAAACATGGCTTATGAAATTGGGCTTTACTGGCAGTGAGACCTCTGCAGCGCGCCTTTCTGGCGGATGGAAAAAACGGTTGAGCGTTGCCAAGGAGCTTCTCTTCTCGCCTGATCTTTTATTGCTCGATGAGCCAACCAACCACCTCGACCTCGAAGGAATTGTCTGGCTCGAAAAGTTTTTAATGAAAGAGGCTCCCTCTTTTCTGCTTGTTAGCCACGACCGTTATTTTCTCCAAAATATGGTCAACCGCACCATCGAGATCAACGCTATTTATCCTCAAGGACTATTTTCGATCGAGGGTCCTTATGCACATTTTCTCGAAAAAAAGCAGGATTTTCTGAAGGGACAGCTTCAACAAGAGAGATCGATCGCTTCCAAAGCGCGCAAGGAGCTCGACTGGCTGCGCCAGTCGCCCAAAGCTCGAACGAGCAAGTCCAAGTCGCGTGTTGAAGATGCACATGAGATCTTACAGGAGCTTTCTCAAATCCAAAAAAGGAATACGCAAAAAAAGGCCGGCGTTGACTTTGCTGCGACGTTTCGGGAAACCCAAAAGCTTCTAGTTGCAAAAAATCTTGCAAAACATGCAGGGGAACGCTTGTTGTTCCACCACCTTGATTTTACACTTTCTCCGGGAATCAAGATTGGTCTGATGGGCCCGAATGGTTCCGGTAAGACGACTCTGCTTAAGTTGATTGCAGGCGAGTCAATGCCCGATCAAGGAACGATCAAAAAAGCCGACGCCCTAAAAATAGTCTATTTCGATCAGCATCGGACCCAGCTGCCGGATGACATTACTCTCAGGCAGGCCCTTTCTCCGAAGGGGGATTTTATCAGCTTTCGTGGTCAAACGATCCATGTCAATGGGTGGTGCAAGCGTTTTCTGTTCTCTCCCGATCTTCTTGATATGCCTCTTGCCAAGCTTTCGGGTGGTGAAAGGGCGAGAATTTCAATTGCCCACCTGATGCTCCAGCCAGCCGATATTCTTTTATTAGACGAGCCGACAAACGACCTCGATATTGCAACGCTAGAGACTCTCGAAGAAAGCCTCCTTGAATTTCCAGGAGCCCTTGTTTTGATCACGCATGATCGGTGCATGTTGGACCGGGTTTGCAACACGCTCCTTGCCCTTGGCAACCTTGAGCAAAACACGTTCTTTGCCGATTATTCTCAGTGGGAGCGGGCTAAAAAGGAAGAAGAAGCTCTGAAGAAACCCAAAGAGATGAAGCACGGGAGCGCCCCACGCAAGGCAAAGCTGACCTACACAGAAAAACATGAGTATAGTCAGGTCGAAGAGAGAATTAGTAAATTGGAAGAAGAAGTAAGGCTGCTTAACGGTGCTTTACAAGATCCTGCTATTGCAGAAAAACCGGACCAGCTTCAATCTCTTTGCTCTCAAATTGATCTTGCTGAAAATCAAATTGAGAGGCTCTATTTGCGTTGGGAAGAGCTCGAAAAAAAACTGCGCAGCTAACAACCTAATATAGTAATTTAAATTTAGATTTTTAATCAGAGATGTGTATGATCATTAGGATG
>CAZOKX010000038.1:0-18244 GCA_964580785.1 uncultured bacterium | reverse complement strand
AGGTTGTGTTCGTAGCATTAGCGACTGTGAGTGTTCCCGTACCTAGCGTCACATTTCCCCCTGTCGTTCCACCTCCTGCAAGGCCGCCGACTACGGTGGAAAAATTGTTAAGGTTCAGTGTGGCTCCAGCTATATTAGCTAGGGTGAAAGCTGTTGCTGATGGTAAAGCGTTTGCTGCGCCTGCTTCCAGAGTTCCTGCATTGATCGTTGTTGCTCCGGTGTATGTATTTGCTCCTGTTAGGATAAGGGTGCCACTTCCCTGCTTGGTTAGCCCCCCGCTCCCGGTGATGATGCCACTATAGGTCGTGCTCGTGCCATCACCTACTGTGAGCGTCCCACTACCTAATGTAACATTCCCCCCTGTTGCCCCACCTCCTGCAAGGCTGCCGATTGCGTTGGAAAAATTATTAAGGTTCAATATAGCTCCGGCTGTATTAGCTAGGGTTACAGCTGTTCCGGATGGTAAGGCGTTTGCTACGCCTACTCGGAGAGTTCCTCCATTGATTGTTGTTAATCCGGTGTATGTGTTAGATCCTACCAAAGTGAGTACCGCTGAGCCGGCTTTAATGAGACCGCCTCCGGTACCCCCTCCAGCTCCCTGGTCACTTTGAATTGGGCTTGGCATGGTTAGGTCTGTAGACAAATTAAAGGTGAGATTAGATCCTGACATCATGAAAATATCCTGTCCATATGCCAGACCTGGATTTGGCCCCGTTCCTCCAGAAGCCGCATTTGAAGTAAAAATTGGATCGTCCAGAATCATCGTAGTTGTTCTATAAACAAACAATGCTCCTCCGAGTCCGGCCCCTCCTCCTCCTACACGAGCATTACCACCCCCGCCTCCGAATCCACCTCCTCCTACTTTATATCCCCCGCCACCACCACCACCAAATCCCCCACTACCACCGTAACCGTTGACGCCTCCTCCTCCTCCTCCTCCTCCAAATCCCCCGTCACCACCGTTAGAGCTGGTGTCGGCGCCGCCACCGCCGCCGCCGCCAAATCCCCCGTTGGCACTAAGTGCTCCTCCCCCTGAACCACTCAACCCATTTCCTCCAACCCCTCCAACGGATCCCCCAGCGCCCGCGCCATTTGTAAGCATGCCTCCACCTCCAGCTCCGGCGGTAGCACTGAGTCCACCAGATGTTCCGGAATCCCCACCTTTTGCTGTGTTAGCAGCAAAGCTGATGTTGGCTAAGGTGTAGCTGCTTGAACCGCCTAAATCGCATATCCCACCACCCATTCCACCGCCAGAACCACCATAGCCACCCGCCGAGCCCGCTAGCAAAAGTCCTCCATCTCCACCTTTTCCTAAGCAGTTTTGAATCACGACATCGTTAACAGCAATAGATCCGGCAGTGGCAAGTTGAAAAGCAAAGGAACGACGCAAGCTCTGTCCATCAATTACTACACTGTTTCCATTGATTGTCACAGGCTTCGTAATTAAAGGAAGGTTAGACGCCAATGCGACCGTTCCAAGAGCGGTATTGCATGTAATTGTATTGGTTGCATCTGTGCTAGCGTTCACCTGGGTTATTGCGTCTCGCAAGGAGCCAGCTCCGGCATCGGCGTTAGTAGTTACAGTAAAAGTTGCTGCGTGCCCCTGGTGCCCCAGAAACGCCGTGAAGCAAACTAACCCGAACAATGAAAGTCTTGTGTGTGCCATGCCTTCTCCTCTTGTTTAAATTTTAATCTTTCATAATTTAGGCAATATGTCAATAAAATTGCTTAGCTCCCAAGCCAAGAAGATGCTCACCAAGTTTAATTGATAGCGAAAAGCTGCAATCGTTTGTTCCGGAACATCCAGATGCCTATCTTCGAGAAATAGCAGAAGAGTTTAGAACCAAATTGCAAGCTGTGTTCTATGCCTGCAAGAGGCTTATAGAAGAAGCTGGCTGTCGAAATACTTCAAGAGTTGGGGCCCTGCACCAACTGTGTTCAATAGAGTGGGCTTAAACTAAACTTTATTTTTGATAAACGGTATTAATAGTTGGTTCTTTTGAAAAAGGACCACGAAAAATTTACTAATGGATAAAAGACATTTAAGAAGAATAGCGGTTGTCGGACTTGAACCAACGACACTCGGATTATGATTCCGATGCTCTAACCAACTGAGCTAAACCGCCGTCGAAAAATAGCGGGGGAAGGATTCGAACCTCCGGCCTTTGGGTTATGAGCCCAACGAGCTAACCACTGCTCCACCCCGCGGCAGATTTGCAAAATTTGAAATGTAAATGCTACCAGAGGATTGATTAATCTCAAAGCTTTTCTTTTGCACCCAACGCCATTTTCTAAGAACATAGTGTTATTTTGCTAAGATCCCCCTAAGGACATAGGGCAAAATCCCTCCGTGTTTATAGTATTCAACCTCTGTTGGGGTATCAATTCGCGCAATGACTTGGACATCCACTGATTTTTTTCCCGTTTTGGAAATCGATAATGTCAATTGTTGGTAGGGCTTAATCCCTTCTTCTATTCCGATGATCGAAAAGGTTTCCTCTCCTGTTAAATTAAGGGTTTCATGAGTTTCGTTCTGGGTAAATTCCAATGGAAGTACCCCCATTCCAATCAGATTGCTCCTGTGGATCCTTTCAAAACTCGTGGCAACGACTGCACGCACGCCTAACAGCGCAGCTCCTTTTGCAGCCCAGTCGCGCGAGCTTCCCATTCCATAGTCCTTCCCTGCAAAAATAATCAACGGAACTTTCCTTTCCATATAGACCTGGCATGCATCAAAGATTGAAACGATCGTTCCCTCTGGAAGCAACTTCGTGTAACCACCCTCTTTCCCATCGGCCATTTGATTACGAATCCTCACATTGGCAAATGTCCCGCGCATCATAACATGATGGTTGCCCCTACGACTGCCATAACTGTTAAAATCTCCTTCTTTGATCCCTAAAGAAACCAAGTACTTGCCTGCAGGAGAAGTCGCCTTGAACGCACCAGCTGGAGAGATGTGGTCTGTTGTGACCGAATCGCCGAAAAGGGCCAAGCAACGCATATTCATGAGCGGCTTTTGTTCAGGAAGGTTTAGTGAAAATCCTTCAAAATAGGGGGGCTGTTGAATGTAGGTGCTCTTTTTGTCCCATTTGTATTGGATGCCGCCAGGAGATGGGATCTCCTTCCAGATCGGGTTGTCTTCTAAAATGTTAGCGTACCGCTCTTTGAACATTTCAGGTTCAAGTCCCTTTTCGATCGTTTTATGGATCTCTTCAGGAGAGGGCCAAACGTCTTTTAAGAAAACAGGCTTGCCATCTTTTCCAAATCCTAACGGCTCTTTGTCTAAATCGATATCGATTCGTCCTGCCAAAGCAAACGCAACAACAAGGGGCGGCGACATGAGAAAATTAGCTTTTACTGAACCATGGATCCTCGCTTCGAAATTGCGATTTCCGCTTAGCGCACTTGCGACTATCAAATCATACTCTTTGATCGCATTCTCGATCCGCTCTTCTAAAGGCCCGCTATTGCCGATGCATGTCGTGCATCCATAAGCAACGAGTTGAAAACCTAATTGATCAAGGTAAGGTTGCAACCCGGTTTTATCCAGGTAATCAGTCACAACGCGGGATCCCGGAGCAAGACTTGTTTTAACCGCATGATTGACCTTTAGCCCTTTTTCTACCGCTTTTTTGGCCAACAGACCCGCAGCAACCATGACATTGGGATTGCTTGTGTTCGTGCAACTTGTGATTGCGGCGATCACGACAGATCCGTGCGATAAGACGACATCGCAAGGGATCACTTCACAGTATCCTGGATTAGCAACCGCTTCGGTTAAAGGACGGTTTTGGACCATCTCTGATTCGCTCCAATTTACGCGCGACGTGTCATTTTCCATCGACTCTTTCCCACCGGTCTGATGCGGAGAATCAAGGGAAAAAGAGCCATCAGAATGGACAAAGACTTTAGGGATTTTTCCCTTTGGCTTAGCGTAACCTCCTTCTCCAACCTCGGAGGAAAGGAGCTGATCGAATTTTGTTTTTAAATGGGTAAGATCGACCCGATCTTGAGGACGTTTAGGCCCTGCAACGCAAGGTTTGATGCTGTTTAAGTCGAGCTCAAGAACTTTAGTGAAATCAACTTCCCCTTTCCGCGGAATCCCAAACAAATGCTGGGCTTTCAAATACTCTTGAATTTGCTGGATCTCTTTCTCTTTTCTTCCGGTCATTTTTAAATAGTTAAGAGTCTTCTCATCAACAGGAAAAAAGCCAATTGTTGCCCCATATTCAGGAGCCATATTTCCGATCGTTGCGCGATCTGCAACTGTCAAGCTGGCAGCCCCTTCTCCAAAGAATTCAACAAACTTTCCGACTACCTTCTCTTTCCGTAAAAGTTCTGTAATCCGAAGCGTCAAATCGGTTGCTGTCACCCCTTCTTGAAGGCGTCCGCTTAAAAGAACGCCGACCACTTCCGGAACTTCTAAAGCAACGGGTTGCCCTAGCATCGCCGCTTCTGCCTCAATACCTCCAACTCCCCAGCCTACAACACCAAGTCCATTAATCATCGTTGTATGGGAATCTGTTCCAACGAGAGTATCAGGATAAAGAAGGGTTGCCCCCTTTTCTGGTTTCGCAGCGACAACTGTTGCAATATTTTCCAAATTGACTTGATGGACAATTCCAATTCCGGGAGGCACAACCTGAAATGTTTTAAATGCCTCCTGTCCCCACTTTAAAAACGAATACCTCTCATTGTTACGATGGAACTCGGTCCGCAAGTTGAACAAAAAGGCATCCTCCGTACCGGAGCGGTCAACCTGGACAGAATGATCGACAACAAGGTCAACAGGAACCAACGGCTCAATCACCGACGGGTCGAACCCTTGCGCAGCAACAGCATCTCGCATCGCAGCAAGGTCGACAAGCAAAGGAACACCCGTAAAGTCTTGGAGGATCACCCTGGAAACAACAAACGGAACATCGCCACCAGGATTTTCTTTAAGCGGCCATTTCGCTAATCGGATAACATCCTCCTGGGTTACTTTGATCCCATCGCAATTGCGCAATAACGATTCAATCATGATCCGGATCGAAATAGGCAGCCGCTTAATCGAGATCTTTGCGTGTTCTTCAAAAGCTGGAAGCGAGTAGTAATACCGCAGTTTATCGCCGTTCAATGATTTCAGTGTCTGGAATGGATTGATTAGATCTGGCATGGCGCTACCCCCTTAGAAAGCTTATAAGCAAAATACTTTCTATATTCTTTTTTGCAAAGCAGCTTCAGCCCTTTTTCTAGAGCTTTGAAAGAATAGAAGCCTAACTTACTCGACACGAAGACTTTAATGAAACAGCAATTTTGTCAAAGCTCAGGTCTTCGGCCTCCAAATTGGCGAGCCTCTAGGTGGATTTCTGGCTGTTTTTTGATCGGCTGGAGCTCTTCTTATAGACTTGATTCTAAAGTGTTGTAAGTCCTTAATGCAGATCCCTGCACTTGGCCTGCAAGGTTTTGACAAGACTGTTTTAACCTTCGATAAGCACTGGAATCGGTTAGAAAAGTGGATAAAACCTCGGAAACTTGATTAATCGAAACTTGTTTGCCCGCATTGCTACTTAAGACCAGATCTTCAAGGTCGAGCTGGCTGTGCATGTGAGGTCCAAATAAGACAGGAACTCCAAGCAAAATCGGCTCAAAAATGTTATGACCGCCGACAGATTCAATGAAACTGCCTGCGACGATGGCGATCTCTGCAACCTGATAGCAGGTGTTTAATAGCCCCATTGCATCGATCAGAACGACCCTCTCATTGCCTACTTTGCTCTGCCGGTTCGAGTAGGTGCAGATAGTAAGCCCGCGCAGCTTGACATGGGCTCCGACCTCAATGAACCGTTCCGGATGGCGGGGAACCAGCAAAACTTTAAGGTCGGGGATCTGCCGCCAGACGGAATCCAGAGCTGCAAGCAGCCACTCCTCTTCAGGGGCATGGCTAGAGCCGATCACAATAACGCGATCCTTATTCGTAATGCCCAACTCCCCTTTCCAGGCTTGCAATTCTGCGGAAGTTAATATTTTTGGCGTGACATCAAACTTTAGATTTCCAGTGACTGTCATCTTCTTGGGATCCACTCCCATGGCGGTAAAGCGCTTGCAGAATCGCTCACTTTGAACACACAGATGCCCGAAAGGGGAAAAGAGCTTTCGAGAAAAGGTGCCAAAGAGCTTGAACCGCTTCGCAGAACGCTCAGAAACTTTTCCATTGATCAAAAGGACCGAGGCTCCTTGAAAATGAGCCTTCGAGATCAGATGGTACCAGAAGTCGCCTTCACAAAGAATGAGCGTATTGGGATGGATTTTTTTTATCACTCTGCGGACAATCCAAGAGAAGTCAAGAGGAAGAAAAAAATGCACTGCTGCTTCGGGCATGCTCCGCTTTGCCTCAGCATGCCCAGTCTCCGTTGTTGAGGAAATGGCAATCAAGGCATCTGGAAATTTTTCCCTAACTAAGCGGAAAAAGGGGATGACAGCACGCGTCTCTCCCATCGAAGTAGCATGGATCCAGATCACCTTCTTGTCTCTGGCAAGGTTTGGAACCTTAAATCCCAAACGGGAGCTTAGGCTTTTCCGATATTTGCCCTCTACAATGTATTGCCACAGTATCTTGGGAAAGGCAGCAACCGTAAGAATGAATAGAGATAGATCGTAAAAAAAACTAAACATTGCAAACAATATTAATGAGTTTGTTCGGCACAAATACAACCCTTGTGATCCCACCTGTCACATACTTAATGATCTGCGGCTGGGTTTTAATGAATTCGAGCAGCTTTTCTTGCTCCTGATCCTTAGGGAGCATCCATTTACCCCGGACCTTGCCATTCACTTGGACAACATACAGGATCATTTCATCGATGAGGTAAGAAGGATCCACTCTAGGAAACGGCACATAAGTTAAGCCTTCCTTTCCTCCTAAATATTCCCATGCTTCTTCAGCGATATGGGGGGCAAACGGATAGAGGACCTGGACAAGCATCCGGACAACGCTTTTAGGGTATTTATCAAATGGGGAGAAAGCATTAATAAACTCCATCATTTTGGCAATCGCCGTATTGAACTGCATCCCCTCAATGTCTTTTTCCACAACATTGACAAGACGATGTCCAAGCTTCAAAGCCTCTTCTGTCTCTTCCTCGCAAACCTTGTCTGACATGACGATATCATACACCCGGTTCAAGAAACGACGGCAGCCGCTGACAGCGTCCGTATTCCATAATTTTTCTTTATCAAAGGGTCCCATAAACATCTCGTACATCCGAAGAGAATCTGCGCCAAAGTCTTCGATCATATCGTCCGGTGTAATTCCATTGAGCTTTGATTTCGACATTTTGTCGATTTGACTTCCGAGCTCTTCATTCGATCCGATACGAAAATAGCGCCCATCTCTCTCTGCAACCTCTTCTGAAGAAACATACGTGCCGTTAGAATTTTGGTAAGAGCGAGCGACAACAAGCCCCTGGTTGCGCAGAGTTTGGAATGGCTCTAGTGTGCTGACAAAGCCGCAATCATACAGAACCTTGTGCCAAAAACGGGCATAGAGCAAATGAAGTACAGCATGTTCTACGCCACCGATATAGAGATCAACAGGCATCCAATATTTTTCAACTTCAGGGTCCCAAGCCTCTTTGTCATTTAAAGGATCGCAAAAGCGCAGGTAGTACCAGCAGGAACCTGCCCATTGAGGCATCGTATTGGTTTCCCGTTTAGCTTTTTTTTCCGTTTTTGGGTCGACAACATCAACCCAATCAGCAACTTTTGCCAGAGGGCTTTCTCCGGTACTCGAGGGTTTATAGTCACTCATGAGGGGAGGGCATAAGGGAAGTTCATTAATATCGAGGACCCGCTTGCTCCCATCAGCGAAGTGGAAGATAGGAAATGGTTCTCCCCAGTATCTTTGACGGGAAAAAAGCCAGTCACGCAGCTTGTAATTGACCGTTCCTTCCCCCTTTTTGTTCCTTTCGAGCCATTTAGTGACCGAGCGCTTAGCTTCAACAGCAGACTGCCCATTGATAGAAAATACACCATGCGCACTATTGATCATAACCCCTTCTTCCGACCAATAACGATCTCCTTTAAGCACTTCAATTTTCACATCTTCTGGCTTCAGGCCATCCGGAATCAGCTCAGGAAACTTATCAACAGCAGGTTCGATCACAGGG
Organism: uncultured bacterium; assembly: GCA_964580785.1. Lineage (GTDB taxonomy): Bacteria > Chlamydiota > Chlamydiia > Chlamydiales > Rhabdochlamydiaceae > Acherontichlamydia. Next base: position 10,091 of record CAZOKX010000038.1, on the reverse strand, counting down.
ACAATGGGAAGATCAAACTTCTTAGCAAATTCAAAATCCCGTTCATCGTGAGCAGGGACCGCCATCACAGCGCCTGTCCCGTAATTCATAAGCACGTAATCGGAGATCCAAATCGGAATTGCCCTGTCATTAACAGGATTGATTGCATAAGCGCCCGTCCAAGCGCCGGTCTTCTCTTTATTAAGATCGGTCCTTTCAAGATCGCTCTTAGCTCCAATTTTTTTCCGATAGGCCTCGACCTTCCCTTTTTGTTCAGAAGTCACAATTTCTGGGATTAACGGATGCTCTGGAGCTAACACCACAAAGGTGGCCCCAAAAAGGGTGTCTGGGCACGTCGTAAAGACCGTAATCAGCTTTTGTGTTGCCTTTTCGACAAAATGAACCTTAGCCCCCTCGCTTCTGCCGATCCAGTTGATCTGAAGTTTTCTTAGACTTTCGGGCCAGTCGATAAGATCGAGATCTTGGATCAACCTGTCTGCGTATGCTGTGATTTTAAGGATCCATTGTCTAAGCGGTTTCCTTTCAATGGGATATCCCCCTTCTTTAGAACGCCCGTTCTCAACCTCTTCATTCGACAAAACGGTTCCGAGGAACGGGCAAAAATTAACGAGGACCTCAGCCTCATAAGCCAATCCCCTTTCGTACAACTTTGTAAAGATCCATTGGGTCCACTTATAGTACTTAGGATCGCTTGTTGCCACCTCTCTACTCCAGTCATAGCTAAAGCCCAGCGATTTCAACTGACGCCGATAGGTATTGATATTTTGCTCTGTGGTGATCGAAGGATGCGTACCTGTGCGGATTGCATACTGTTCTGCAGGAAGCCCGAAACTATCCCAGCCCATCGGGTGGAGAACGTTATACCCCTTCTGCCGTTTGTAGCGGGCTAGGATGTCTGTCGCTGTATATCCGGTTACATGGCCGACATGCAGGCCCGCCCCCGAAGGATAGGGAAACATGTCCAAAATATAATATTTTGGTTTTGAGCGGTCGACCTCCGACTTGAAGATCTGCCGGTCTTCCCAGTATTTTTGCCATTTTTGCTCAATGCGTTGATGGTCGTATCTAGGCTTTTCCATAATATTTATTAGAACATCTTAAATGTTTGTTTATTTGATGATGATGAAAATAGTAACGAATGGCCCTCTCTTTTGTCCAGGAACTTAGATGCTCGGCCAAACGCCCAAGCATTAAAAAATAATTTTTTAGAAGGTGATCTGATGGGGCAAGACGTTGACTTTGCCCAATTTTATGATTAAATCGCCGACACTCATCGATCATTCGGTTGAATTAGAAAATATGAAAATACCACTAGTATTTCCTGCAAGGGCCGCTTTATAATCGATTTGTGAAATCGACAAAGATTTCATGATGGTTTCTACAAGCAGAAGATCTGTGTAGTTTATGTCTACTTCAGTACTAGCTGAAAGAGCAGCTTTTAAGTCGTTTTCATCGTATACGGTTTGTGATTGAAGAATGTGTTTAGGGTGAGCACCAATACCAATCATACTGCTTTTGCAATCTCGAATTTTTTTCAAAATTCGCGGATCTATGTTGCTTAGGGCAGTTTTTAAGCTTATAAGCTGATCATTTTTCACAAGCATATGAGTTGGGATTCTACCGAACGGGGCGCTGTAGACAAGAAACTGGTCTCCTTCTTTACAAGTAATCTGAAAACTCCCCGATCCGATGTCCAAGACGACAATTTCTTCCGGATTCAGATGCGCCTCCTGAACAACCGTCAAAAAGCTTAAAACGCCCTCCTCTTCCGGAGAAATAATCTTAACCTCGATGTTAAGCAGGTCTGATATGTTTTGAGCGATTTCTCGGCCATTTAGGGCCGTTCTAAATAATTCGGTTGCAACTGCATCATACCTCATGGAGCCGTAACTATCCCCTGCTAACTTAAGAGACTTCAGAACTGCGACAATGCTGTCTTGTCCTTCCTTAGTGATCTCGCCTTCTTGATTCAGAAGTTCATTGAACTGTAAAATTTGCTCAGCTTGCCAATACAAGGGATCAATATGATCTTCATAGATTCTAGCTACCTGGATCTTAATTTTACCGGTTCCTATGTCAAAGGCAGACCTGACTTCACAGGTCCCACAAGTATTAGCTAGCAAAGATATTACCGCAAGAATCCGCATTGAGTTCCATTCCATCCCGCGATATCATATGGCGTTCAAAAATTTAAGGGCACCTATGTTTAGCGCAATTTCTTTTTTAGCCGTGGTGTTAAGTTTTGCGTCGATGGACGCATCCCCCATCCTTGATGATTTTCAATCGCAGGGCTATCATGAAATGCTCAATGAGTACTATGGACAAGATTATTTTTCAGAGGTTTATTTCCAACTCGACTCACTCGATAATTTTATCGATAAGCACCCAGAATGGGCCAAAACTCTCTACGAAATTGACCAAGAGTACGTAAAATCGCATGAAAACACCATCTACGGAAGCCCCCCTATCGGATATATTGATGATACAAAATCAGGAAAAAATAAAAAAACTTATTTCCATTTTACTAATGATTATTTTAAATTAATTTTGAATAAGCACCCCAACCTAATATCAGAATCGGAAGAGTTTGGCTCTCTTTTAAAATCATTAAGAAATATTACAAAAATTAGCGAAAAAAAATTTCAAGAGGCTGTCCAATCTATCAATCCCACAATCGATCTTTCAAAAATTTTATATGATAAAAATGGAGACTTTTTAATTCTCACAAAAGTTGTCCGGTACGACCCTTCTGAAGTCGCTGCTAGCAATCCCCATTTCGACTTCTCAGGATTATCCTTTTTATTCGACAACAACGAAAAGGATGAATGCGAATCTCTGTTGATAGCCCCCTACAAAGAGGATCTGGCAACAGAAGACTTTTTGGTCCCGGCTCGCAAGCATAAAAAAGACCCATCAACAAGCTCTTTATTACTAATCCCAGGGCTTGCCTTGCAACGTCTGGGTTTGCCTATTCACCCAACTCCTCACGGCGTCCTAAAACAAAACAAAAAAAGATATGCCATTATTGTGTTTGCAATGGTTCCTAATACAAAAATTTCATACAATGAAATAAAAATTGAAAAAATAAAGCTACCTAACTTAACTAAATCTTAAACCCTGGTTTATTTCCAGAAGAATATTTTCTTAATCCGCAATAAAAAATCTTAGACGCGAAATAAGCATGAATAAAAGTGAATCCTAGGATATAAAATACCCCCCCTAACGATTGATTTTTAATGGTTTCAATGGGCACAAAACCAATGAATCCTGAAGGAACTACTGTGAGCAGAAAGACTTTAATGGCTCCAGTATAAATGGATTTTGGATAATTGCTAAAGGTGAGCAGGAATTCAAAAATTTGCTTCGAAATGGCATGAGAATCTTCAACCCAAAACGCCAAGCTTCCCATCATAATCGAAAAAGAGGTAACCACAATGCAAGCTGTGAAGATAAATAAAACTAAAAACGGCAAGTTCATTATTGTAATATATCCTGAGAAGGCTAAAAAAATTGCAGAACTTACGATATCGCCCCATCCGGAGGGGGCCGACTTGGATCCCATAATTTGTAGCAATAGATTTTTCGGTTTTACAATCAGCATGTCAAGATCCCCTTCAAATACCATCCGCGCAAGATAACGACTTCCTCCTAGAAATACAGAAAAGATTCCATAGGCGCCGTTTACGATTCCGTAAAGGCAAGCAATATCAGATAGAGCCCAACCTTTAATTGAGCTGAAATTATTGAAATAGATCCACCAAAATGAAAAAAAGACTAAATTACTGAAAAGCATAAAAAAAGACTGCAAGATAAATGATTCTCTTAAACTAACCGTCGATTGAATGCTAATCCTGATATGAGCTAATAGATTTCTGAGTTCAGACATATCATCCCCCGTTTACTTTGAGAGCTTTCAGCATGCGAATATAAATCCAATTCGCCAAAAATAAGGCGAAACTACCCCAAAACAAGAGTCCGCCTAAAACAATAAAAATATTTTCGACGTTAAATGAAAGAATAAGCCGTCCGGGACCATAGAGAAGGGAGGCGAAAGGGAGAAAATAGGCGGTGATCTTTAAACACGAAGGATAAAAATCCAGAGGGATTACCAAACCACCAAAAAGAAATGAGCTACGCTGCCACACCCAAAATATAGGGGTTGAATCTTGAAGCTTGAACGCAAGAAGTCCAATTGTCGTCTGGAATAAAATGAAAATAAGCCCAGCTATCGCTGCAGTTAAATAAGTTGCGAATAGAATGAAGAAAGACGGAATAAAACCGGACAAATAGGCGCAAAAAGGGATTGCAATAAGCATTAAAGCTGCAAAACGAAAAAGAAAAGAACCAATATATTCAGAAATTTTAAGCCAGAGATAATTCATTGGTTTGAGCAGTTGGTAAACGACATCTCCGCTACGGATGTCATTTTCGATATCGACTTGAATTAAGGGAACAGAAAGGACGATCAGCTCCGTGACCGATAAGTACCAGATCATCAATTGCTGGTTTTCAGCATCTGAGAATTGGGTGGCTTGCCAAAGTTTTGAAAAAATATAGAGGATCGCCAAGAAAAACGATGCTCGAAGAAAAAGCTCTTTTTGATTTTTCCCATTGTGCATTAGTGAATAAAAGATCATTAAAAGATACTTTTTCAATGTTGGTAGATTCCCTTAATGATCTCCTCTAAAGGTGGATCTTCTATGACGATATCCGTAAATCGATAATTTTTTGCGAAATATCGAACCGCTTCTTGTGGATTCATTAAGTTGAGATCGATTTCAAATTTATAAAAACCATCCATCTCATTGATCAGAGAAATAGCTTGATGGGGTCTCCATTCGAGCTTTTCTTTAGATTTTATCTTGATTACTTTGTTCTTGAGATACCGCTTCTTGATTGATTTGACTGAATCATCGATAACGACCTTGCCCTTGTTGATTAAAATAATCCGGTCGCAAACTTTTTCTATATCGGAAATATCATGCGAAGTCAAAAAAATCGTGGTCGCCTCCTGTTCTGATCGCTGATGGATGAGGCGGCGAATGGCATCTTTCGAGATAATGTCTAATCCGATCGTAGGTTCATCCAAAAATAAGATCTCAGGATTATGCAATAGACTCGCTACTAGTTCACAACGCATTCTTTCACCAAGAGACAGCTCCTTTATAGGCCTCGATATAAACGAGGAAAGCTGAAAGATCTCAATAAAATGGCCCAGTCTTTCTTTAGCTTTCTTCCGGTCAATATCGTAAATCGCGCTCAATAACGTAAATGAGTGGTGAGCTGGAAGGTTGTACCAGAGTTGACTTCGCTGCCCAAAAACCGTGCCGATCTTATATGCGACATTTTTTCGGTCAATATAGGGATCTTGGTTAAAAATTCGCACGGAGCCAGCGCAGGGTTGAAAAATACCAGTTAATAGCTTGATTGTTGTAGATTTTCCAGCCCCGTTAGGTCCTATGAATGCAACCTTTTCTCCCCGTTCAACCGCAAAAGAAATACCATCCACGGCATTTAGGGATTCATGGAGAGGATGTATGAATTGTTTGAGTTTTGCTAGGGGATCCGCTTTCCTTGTTTTTGCAATTTTAAAAATTTTCTTTAAATCCCTGACTTGCACAGCATTATTCATATGTAATTTTGATTTTTGTATTATCCAATAAGAAGAATAAGCTTCTTTCTAGAGTTCCCATTTAGGATTGAGATAGACATGGTAGCCCAAGCTTTCCATCTTTCGATTAAAATTGAGAAATTCACGGTCTAAAAACTCAATGGATGAGTGGGGTGTGTAGATTTTCATGGGATAGTGGAGGTGGGATGCTTTAGAATTGGAAAACCGGTTGGCCGGCCCATGAGCAATAACTTTAAACAAAGACGGAGCTGCAAGCGCTAAATAGTTCAATACAAGCATCTGAAAATATTGATTCACATCCCAAATGATCGTAAATTCCTGTGCTGTGAGTTCTCCGTATAGCGGATCGAATACTATTTTATCGGAATTCTCGCGGCTGAAGATCGATACTAAATCAACATCGGATACAATAAACGACCCGCCTTCGTAGCAAGAAGCACTGAGATGCCTATCCGAGGCGATTGCTCTATTCACAAGGCATTCTTTGCCTGCTCTTTCTACTGCGTAAAGCTGTTGCCCCTGAACCCAAAAATCAAGAGGTTTCATTCCAAATTCAGACTCGAGAAACCCACTGCGTATCCCATGCCTAAGGGTTCGCGCACGAATGGCAAAAGTTTTACTCTGAACATCTGAACGGATAAAATGAGCATAAGAAGCAGGATTTACCGGGTTCGATAGGATATAGGCATCATATTTTTTGGCAATGACAGAAAAAGCATTGTCTGCCAGATGTTCACCGATTTTTTGTTGATTGGAACTCCACTCAGTAAAAAGATCAAACGAGACTTCATTTGGATGTTCAAGAATTCGCTTCTCGAGCACTTGATTTTCATCTAAAAAGTTTCTAATCGATGGGTTAGCAATCATTTTTTTATTGATATTCCTTGAGAAGCGAAATACTTATATAACGCTTCTTTATCTCTAATGCCATTGAGAAGGATTGCTTGGTACAAGAAATGGCTACCCATCTGCGGAACGCGCTCGCCGCCGACCATCATTTCATGTTTCAGTTCGAGAATGAGAGCTCTATTTTGCGGGTCCAATTTAGATTTTAGAGTTTCGATCAATACACGGTTTTTTTCAAAATCGTGTTTTGCTAAGGACCAAATGTCTAATTTCCAAATCCCGCCAAAACCAGGACAGTCTATTTTTATACCCAAATAGACTCCACGGGGCATTCTGGGTTTGTAATTGCCATAGAAATGGATCATCTGCGCTTCAATAAAACCGGAATCCTTCGCAAGCCTATTAAAAATATCTCTGAGTGCTTCTATGGCATTAGTTCCATTTTCGATTACTACTTGTATATCAATATCATTCCAGGTCATCAGATCGAGGGCGTAACTGCCAGTATAGAAAAGTTCTCCTATCTCCCGAATCATAGAATCGATCTTTTTTGATTCTAGGACTTGTTTTGCATTATCACGAATCGATTTTGCGATCTCTTGGAAATTTTTTGTCACGGAGCACCTAAAAATCGCGCCTGTTGAAGCTCGAAAGCAGTCGGCTTCATATACATCAATCGATCTGTTAACCGTTTTTGCACAGCTTCTCCAGTTTCGGATTCCACTTCATTGATTGCCTCGTACTTTTTAAGATCCGTCCTCGAGTTATAATAAGCCAGAGCCTCTTGAATTTGCTCTGAGGTCAAATCGTAATGTCCCAATTTGATTAATTCAAGCAGATCACGCCATTCAACACTATGGAATTTTCTTCGTTTATATTGGTCAATAATCGTATAATTTGTCTTATAATAAAGCTCTTTTGCCATTTCAGTGCTTCCTACGATAAGCTGTCTAATTTCCTCGGGAAGTTTATCTAACTGATCTTGAACCACCCTTCCATTTTTGAAAAAATCTTGCAAAACACGTATCGCATAGTACAAGCGAGTTTTTTCCTCTTCGAAAACAACTGTTCCCGAATAGTCTCTTAAACTGATCGACTTCAACCTTAAAACCGCACGAGGCGAGACTTCAGCGACAATTGTTTCTCGATATTTAGAACCATTCTCAATGTAAGAAAGCGTGATGGGATCGCGGAACGTCTCATGGAGAACTGTCGAAAAACTATCTTCATAAATGTTCCACTGGTTGTCATTTACCTGATTCTGCCATAAACAGATGTTCCCATTATAGTTTAGAGACCAGTCTAAACCTTTATTGCCATCCGTGTTGAAAAGAACAGCTGAGTTATTGTCTTCCGATTCTTCAAGATCTCTTTCAAAGATTTTGATCGTGTTATACAAACTCTCAATCTTATGGAGATTTGGCCTCAGATCAGATCCAAAAATTTTAGAAATTCCCGCAATAAATCCGTAACCGGAAGGCAACTTAACATGGATCTTTTGGGGTATTACTTTAATAACTGCTTCATCGTCAGAAGCTCTTGACCCTCTATTGTAATCCAAGTCATGTCCGGGAAAATGAGCTAAGACTTTTGGGAACATTGGATCATCTTCAAAACCGTGAATTTGGAATTTTAGATAGGGATGATCCGAGTATTCACTTTCAAACAATTGGATCAGATTGCGTGCTGGAATTATTCCAAGCTTAATCGCATGGCCTGCGCTCACGCTAACCCTTACAGTCACTTTGCAAGGAGTTTTTCTTGCTTTTATCGCAGAGTCTATCTCCTCTAAGCAGCGGAGCGCAGCATCTTTATTCAAGGCCCAATTCCCGCTGGTTACTAAAACGATGCGATTCGTTTCAACCTCAGTAATAGTACGGAGGATCGCGCGTTTTTGCGTTAAGGGTTCTCCCCCTCCCGATATTAGTATGTAGCCTAAATTCGCTTGGTTACAAAAATCGATAAATCGATTAATCCCATCTTCATTGAACTCATCCGCTACCGTAACCGCATTTCTTGCAGGCGCCGACTTAAAAAAACAAAAAGGGCAACCAACCCCGCAAAAGCGGGTGAAAAACACACACATAAACGATTTGCCAGCATATTCCTGAGTGTTGTAGGTAACCAGATCGTGCCTTAGCATCAATTTCCGATAGAAACCGGGATTTGTAAAAGGATTGGCTCGCACTTTATACTGCATTTGATTCATGACAAACGCTTAATTTAAGGGTATAAACCGACTGGAGAATTTCCTTAAATTGTTCTAAGGATGGAAGTGGATTAGCTGCAAATTGCGCTCTGTATTTATTGCGATTATAGAAAAATATAACCTCTAAGTTATTCGGGAGAAGAGCACCCTTTTCTTCAAAAATGTTCAAAATTTGATGTCCTACTTCCATTGATGGCATATAATGGCCGCTTTCTAAGGCCAACGACGTAAGCTGCCCTTGATGTATCTGAAGGAGCCCCGCGCCTAGGACTGGCTTTCCGCAGGTGAAGCTAGAATGAGAAACGCCTTTTCCCTCTTCTGAAGCATAAACTTCCCCTGCTAAATTAATGGAAAAAAGATAGCGTTTAGAAGGAATGCTGAAATTTGCTAAAACCCATTCGGGATTGGTATTTTCCCAGAAAAGGCCATCTTTGACAATCAACCTCCTTTTTTCCAGCTCTTTCCCTTTTAAATACATTACTCGAGGAACGTATTTGGGAATATGCTGCGTTTCGAGCCATAAAAAGAAATGAGGTATCTGTGGGCTTAGTTTTCTAAGCTTGTTCCATTGGTCTAAAAATGGAGTTAGCCTTCTGTGGCAAGGGTCAAGGGTTTCAAACCAAAAATCACCCCAGTATTCGCGCATTTTTAGCGAAAAAAAACGATGATTGTTAAGAATGACTGGTGTTTTTGTTGAGTCATGCAAGGGTGAAATGTCGGAGTGATAAGCATTTTGCGCTTCTTCTTCATGATATTTGTTTTCATAAATATTCTGGAGTTGGGCCAGGTAGTTTCTCTTTTTGACCGCTATTTCAGAAATCCACAAAATATGTTTTCTTTTATCGACTGCTTCAATTCGATTGTCTATCCAATCTTCGATAAAACCAACGATTTTATTGAGCTTCCTTATTCTACAGGATAGGGTGATAACTTGATCCTTGAGTATCTCGTTGTATTCTCTGATTAATGCATTGAGAGCAATTGCATTTTTCGTTTCGTAACCTAGAACGGCTAAGTAGTTTTCATCCGGCAAATCTATCCAATCGCTATCTTCCATTTCGGGCTTTCCCTAGTAAATCATGGATAACTCAGTACGAAGAGACCATTTTTTGATTTCTTTCATTTTAAAAAAATCCTAATACTAGCAAACTTTCAATTAAATGAGGTAGTTGCAAAACTCCGGCTTCGTCGGAGTTTTGCAACTACCTCATTGTTGAATACGCGTTCACAGGGTATGGGAGGGGGTAGGGCGAAAATCTCACCAAAATGATTCTGTCAAAATAACTTCTGCAAACTTATAGTGATTTAAATTATAAATTTCATCTCTCAAGATAACTCCGAAAAGGCGAGGTCGATTGCATCAGCGAGGTTGATTCCTTTTATTTTTTCCAATAATCCTCGGAT
>CAZOKX010000037.1:4739-18431 GCA_964580785.1 uncultured bacterium | reverse complement strand
GAAAGACATCGGATTATCCTTCATTGTCTTGGGCCCCCATACCAAAGATTTTACTGTTCTGAACGATGGTGAGAAATCACGGATACAAAGTCAAGATTATCTATTTTCTCTATTAGTTGGCCTAAACAGCTGCAACAAGTGGCGGCACAACGACCAATTTAGGGCGACCATTATATAGCTCAGAGAATGTTGAATGCTGCTCCTTCTGCCAAGCGATCACCTGCTTTGAGTGGTGAGCTATGGCTGTCTCATCCTTAAATATATCCCAGAACGAACGGATCGACCTAGAAAAGTTGATGATCTTACGACTGTCATAAAACTCATCTTCTTCCACACCTTCTGGCAATGGATAGAGCTGTTTTCCTCCTCCCAGCTTCAGTTGAATCAAATTAACAATGATAATGCCGACTTTATGGGGAATAAACGTGATTACAGACCAAGCAAAAGAGAGTATAGTCTTCACGCATTGTGGCGTCCAATTGCTAAAGAAATTGAAAATCGGCGTTGTGACAGATTTAACCCAGGCAGCCAGAGGACCGATGACTGGCAAATGTTCTAAACTGGGGATGATACCGAGTAAGACCGAACAGCTGCTCATGCGATTATCGATTGGATCATACCCAGCTTCCCGCATGACAAACCTCGCTAGATTAGAGCAATTTTGACGCAAGAAATGGAATGGAATATCGCCAAAACCATCCATCGTGCGAAGGATCCGATCCGCACGAGCCTGCGTGAGAGGAATTCCCGTAACAATCCTTGTATCAAAAGGGCGAAATTCCTCATAATCACCAGCCTTATTGACCCTTGCAGGGGCAGTGGCCATAAACCGGTCCATAGCACCACCATGAAAGAGAAATTCTTGAGATTCGGCTGGCATTTCAAGGCCAAATGAATAGACATCTCCATTCGGGAAAATAAGCCTCATGATCACATGCGAATTGATGTTCTCAATCAAGTTATGATTCAAAGGCGTATCTTCGATTGTTTTTGATGCGCATAAGCGTCGACTCGGCGATGTGACGAATTGGACCACGCAATCCTTAGCCACTCCAAGGTCAACTTCAGCATTGGTCTCGTAAAAGCGGCGGGCCATTTCCAAAGTTCTTTGATATTCGTGTTCACTGAGCTGGTAGATCGGAACCATATGATCGTGTTTCATCCGGTCAATTGGCATTAATCCTCCTGGAGACAAATAGGTCCATGCTTGAACAAGGCTTCCAGGGTAATCCCTAGATCGAATCATGTAAGTTTCAGGATCGTAGGCGACCTCTTCTTTTAATCGCTGCCAGGGGACCCACTCGTTTTGGACTTTAATTAAAGGATGGCCGTCTGGAGCTAGTTTCAGATCGTGCATCTCTGGATTCTGCGATGTCTGTTTATAACCAACAATTGAGAAAGCAAGCCCCGATTCCAACATAAAGCGGACACAATCTGCGTACCTTTCAAGCACCGACTCGGGAAGTCCTAAACTGATCCACTTTTCAGCAAATTTGCAATCTCTTTCGATATCAGCTTGGTGTGTATTGAGAACCTGCTGAGCTATTGCTAAAACTTCTTCTAACTGCCGTTTTTTAGAACGGACCAACGTACCTGCTGATTGATAAATAGCACTAAAAGCTAATCGATTCACCCTTGCAACCAAAGAATTCGATTGAGCAAGCAAATCAGTAACCGCAGTCACTTCTTGGTCCAAAAGAGAATATAGGCCATTTGAGCTGATTGCTGTCGCCCGTTGAATCTCTTGATTAGCTCGGTTGATCCATTCAACAATCTGATTTATGCTGATTGGCGGAGTCACAACCTGAGCAGGATCTAGAGTTTGGGTTCTCTGAGAAAACCAGTGAGCTAGTTGTAAACGGCAACCAAAATCGATAGTCATATAATTAACCTAGGTTATTAATTTTTTTCTATGATGAATGAACGCTCTGGATGGGTCTGAGCATAGTCCACTTGCCAACGCCAAACTTTATGCGTTAAGTCAAAACTCATTTTTTCAGGATCAAATAAGTCTAAGAAGCTCGAAAAAAGCGCTTTTATCTTATTACTTACCCGGACCACCCCCTCTTCTAATGTAAGTCCCTCTGAAGCATCCGTCTCAGGATCGTAAGTGACCTTTGCTCTAGCAGCGCCAAGCAGTAAAAATAGAGGGGAAAAAACTAGAGAATGGATAAATAGACCAAGGTTTTTGATAACCTCTTTCACATTTTCAGGCGTGCATCTAACGATAAAGTCGTAAGCCTTATCTGTGTATTTTCTGATCTTCTCAGGGAGGATGTAATCGTACCACAATGTGACCATATGGTCTCTTGTATGAATATCGACGATTCCAGCATCGCGGAAAATCCCCATTGCAACAGTACAACAATTTTGTGCGATGATATGGAAGCCTTGATTTTCCATCGAGCGTTCTTTGACAACGTTAAATAAACGGATGAACTGATCGTCGGTGACATCGATCTCGGTTACATATAGGTTTTCTATATAAAAATCCCAGCTATCTGGGGAATAGAACATCCCCTGGAATGTGATCAATGGTTGGAGCATATTAATATCAACACCGCCCGGGCCGCCAAAACCGATGCTATACACTTCCCCTCCTCGGTAAGGCAGATCGGGGTGTCTTCTCTCAAAGCCCTCTCCCGGAAGAGCGTGGAAAAATGTGTGACGAACTCCTTTCATGAAGAACCAATCTATAAAAGACCATTTCTTTTGAGGAGCATGCGTTGTAATCAACCGGACTTTCGACGCGGTTGGAGGAGTCTCAAGCATTTTGAATGGACGAATGTTGTGGAAATCATGGCGATTGTGTGGCACAAACCCTTCTTCCAAATACATCCAATATTGTTTAGCCCCTTGAGTGTCTTCAGTATAAAGTCTCTTGGCCCCCTCTTCAATCTTGAGTGTATTTCGGATTTTTGACCATGGGGTTAAATCGCCATTCATCTTTAAATGGGGCTCCAATTTGGAAGCAGAACACAACATTTTAATCTTATGATCGTAATACGGATGCCGAATAAAGCGGTGCAAATGGAGTCTAAAAACGAAGTCGACCAAGTCAGGATAGCCCCAAAATGCCTCTTTATCAGCGGGTACACTGTCAAATTTAAATCGGTCCCATTTTGCAAATAGCTGTTGGTTATGCTCTAGCACTACAGCTCTTAGATCTTCTTTATGCTGAGGGGATTCAAAGTCATTAATCCTCATCCGCGCTGCAAAGATATATCTTTGAAGATTCCCGATTTCCTCTGTGGACTCCGGGAGATCGTGCCTCTTTCGGAAGAAGATTCTTTCAGCAATGTGTTGTTCAGAAAACCTTATTATTTTTTTTAACTGGTCGGATGGCATCATTTTTTTTTCACCAATAACTTCTTTGAAAAAATTCAAAAAATATTCGGTTACTTTTGTGTCTTGAACTTTTGCATAGCCCGGAATGACGCTCCGTTTAATCGCATTGAACTCTCCGCTGGCGTCTATAAGCACCCCCCCTTCGACCTGGAGACCAACAGGAAGCTCTTGGGGCAACCTTAATAATGGGTTTTGTCTAAGGTCTAGTAGGACAGTTGCCATGAACTATTCGATCCTCAAATAAATTTCCCGCAAAGGTATATTAATTAGGCTATTTGTCATTCTCAAATTCGAGCAAGGATTATATAAAACAACTTAATAAAATAAAACCTTATTCAATATTTTAATTTTTCTCTTCACTAAATTAATTATCGCAAAAAAAAATCGCTAAAAGCATTATACATCAAAATGTCAAAAACAAATCAATTTAATATAAAAAAATTTTATTAAAAACAGTTATTTATTAAAAATAATGAAATCTGGCAAAATTAGTCACAAAAATCCGATTCTGACATATAAAAGCAAAAAAAATTGATTTTTGAATCAAACCATTTTTTTTGTCGGAGTTTCTTAAACCAAGCAATCCTCAAGGTAAGAGCAATGGCACTGCCACATAAAACCGCAATTTCTTTCCTCGATCGCCAACACCCCATAACCCTTGATGGCTTTAACCGTGTTTATGGTGCGGAAACCGACTCTTCACGCTATGAAAATCTCAAGTCGGATAGGCAGGCAACCGGACCACTTGTTACTCTCTTAAACCAGTTGCAAATTGGAGAATTAATTCCCGCTCGAACGGCTATTCTCATCAAAAACAACCTCCATGATACACCATTTGTTAAAGCCTCGTTAACCAATCTTCTATTTGATCTAAGAAGCCGTCTTGTCCTTAGCGAAAATTTTTTTCAAAGGCTACACTTCCAGATCAATGGCAACGCCTTCGAAGCAGTCCTTTCTTCTCTTTATGCTGTGCTACTTTATTCAAAATTAGCTGAAGCCCATGACCTTGCGACTTTAAACTCGGCTTTTCATTTTCAGAGCTCTCAAGATTATTCAGACCGCTTGATCGAGTTAAACTCTTTCCAACAACGTCAAGAATTCAAAAAGCTGGAAAAGCAATTCCAGAAAAAAAAACTCGAACAACTTCTTCTTAAGCTGACCAGCCATGAGGGTATAGATCCAACCATTCCAGGTGGAAGCACCGCTCTTTTTGTCCATCTCCATAAAAGCAGTCCTGCTGTATTCAAAGAGGAACTCACCCGTTACCTAGAAACCCTTTCCACTTCAGCATCCCCATTTGAACAACTTAATATCGGAGAACTCTTAAAAGAAGTGCGTGAAACAGCTCCAGAGCAGATCATCGGTCAATCCTACGCTTCTTTAGCAACAGAAGAGCATTTAAAACAATGCGTCCGATCGATCAACATACTCAGCCAAACCTTGGAGCTTTCTTCAAGAGATGAATTGATCGCCTCAATGCCAAAATGCAAGAGCGCTTACAATGGGAGCCTCTACTTGCTGCACGACTTCAAAAACCTCCCTCCAATTTCTCCAACCCGCTTCCACCAGCGGACTGGGCAGTTGAAAACACAGTGGGAAAAGATCAATAATACAATCACACGCGCAACAGGACAGCCGGCCCACCAGTTGTGCAGCTGCCAAACAGCCCTTTCGCCTTCCCAGAACGGTCTTGCGGAATGGCCACACCACTCCAAATCTCTGATCCAGCTAACTCCAGCAGAAATCGGTGCTATCAACACCCCTGCCTCACCTACACTCATCAATCCAATGACAAGGCAACAGAATCAGCAAAAGATCATTGCAGTGATCGGGTGCCACTGGGGAGGAGGTCACAGCGCAGTTACCCAAGGGGTCATAAGTAATCTTGCTAAATTCGGCTATCACACCCACACAATCGATCTTCCCAAAGTTCTTGTTTCAGAAGATCCTGTTCGAAATTTTTTTCTTACCCGATGGCTCGGGAAAGACTGGACAGTCGACTTCCTATTCAACAGCTTGCTTAGAAAGAAAGCCCACGCATGCATTAACTTTCTTAGAAGCCTTTCTAGAGGAGGCCCAGATCCAGAGGGGCATCAGAGAAAATTAACGCTAACCTTGAACCAGCTACTGACAAGCAATCCCGACATGGTTATTACGACTTATAGCGCACACAACGAACCAATCTTCGACGCTTGCCGCCTATTGGGGATTCCCTGCTTGCATATTTCTACAGATATTGACACCTCTGTTGAAACCCGCACCGCTCCAAGGGAGACATCCCACGAAAAAATGATGATCGCTTTCGATGATCCAGACATGATCCGACGCGTTGAAACAACAACCCGTCCCGACCAGCTTGTAATTGGAGGCCCCCCCGTCCGTCACGAGTTCACCATTCCAAGGACCCGTGAAGATGCCATTTACCTCAAGCAGCAATGGGGAATCGACCCCAAGAAAAAAGTGATCGTTATCGCAAACGGAAAAAACGGGACCCACTCCAGATATCCAAAAATCCTAGCTAAACGCTATGCCAATATAGACCCTCAAGACATCCCGTTCCATCTCGTCGTCCTCTGCGGGTCCAACAACCGATCGTTTCTCAATGAATTGGAACAAAATGTTATCCCATCGACAAACCTGCCTATGTCTCTATTCACGTCTGTTCCAGGACAGCAAATGGAGGAAATGATAACCATGGCAGCGCATGGCGGATGCGTCGTAGGAAAAGCGGGAGGATCGACCCTATTCGAATCAATAGCTCGAGGGACTCGCATGCTCATCGACAATACAGAGCCGCCGATATTTTCAATGGGCATTACCCACGCGATCTTTTTTATTTTTGAATGGATTTTGCGCAAGTTCGGATACAAAGACCAGTTGCCTTGGGAAGAGATCAATGCAACCTTTGCTTTAGGAAATGGGTTTGCCGATTCTTTTAGAACCGAAGATGAGTTTTTAAATAAATTGGATCGGCTAACAGATCATGAAGATCCGGCACCTATGCCATTTATCGTCAGGAACTGCGAAGAGGTCCTCCTACAAACAGTTTCCTCGATGCTCTTTGCTGCAGAAACCGATAGAGATATGGTACGCATTCGGCAGAAAATCCGCGCGATATAACCACATAAACCCGACTTTGTACATTTGCCCAGGATAGGACTCGAACCTACATACCTTACGGCACCAGAACCTAAACCTGGCGTGTCTACCAATTCCACCACCTGGGCATCAAAAATACCGAAAAGCAGGCTAACCCAAAATTTAACCTTTGGAGCTACTGATCTGAAACTAGTTTAGAGGATTTCCCCTCTTTTCGTCAAATTCCTGTTATTTTGTAAAGGATGAAGATGGGCATCTGAACTGTTACAAAAAAAGAAGCCACTCCTCAAAATCTGGGGAATGGCGTGCTGCATGTAGTCGCTCAAATTAATGCTGGCTTAGTTCGCGGATCTCCAATACATTTTTCTCATATTGAGCTTTCGTCAAGAAAAAATCAGCGGCATATTTCGTCCTCTGGTTCATTTCGTAGCATGTGATGAACTTGCCTTGTGTATCGCTCATTTCTTGCTGTAGATTGATATTCTCAGCTTCGAGCTCAGCAATCCGCTTTAATCGAGCTTCATTCAGAGCATAAATATTAATAATTTCCCCTGTATTGCGCGCGATTATAATATTCCAATGTTCAATCTCGGCCAAAACGGTCAAAGGGTCTTGCGAATGCAGGAGCTCTTTTTCATTTTTGAGCACCTGACGCTGCAGGTTATCATTAATCTCTTGCAATTCCCTAACCCTTTGAACTTGTGTTATTTGTAAAGTCATTCGCTCATGACCTGTATAAAACTCTGTCCGGTCATCGTGAGAGAGCAAATGGTTAGCTGGGTTGACAACGAAAACTTTTTGCCCATCTCGGGCTTTTGCATGATCAGCTGAGCGAGGGGCTGATTGGCAGTCTGTATGCGGAGAGTTGTGCATATACTCTTTCCTTCTTAAGAAGTTGTAGATCTATCCTTTTAAACCCGAAATTTGGGTTTCTTCTTCTCAAATACCGTAAGTTAAGGATGTGAAATGCATGCATGCTGCTATCCAAATCAGACGTACGGATGTTGAGCAAAATAAACCCGAATTTCAGGTTAACACGGTCGACTCATATAGAAGATCATACCCGAGATTGCTGCTTCATTTAGCTTACCGATGTATTTGATCCGCTAGGTTAAATAAATAGCAAAGTCTAGTTACCCTCTACAAGATTCATTGTATAATTAAATATTTTAATTTGTCAAATTAATTGAAATTAACTTTTATAAAAACAAAACTAAACAAAACTAATTTTATAAAATAAAAATCTGTTTTAAATATTTTTTAATCTATAAGCTTTGCACAATTTTCTGACTGGCTCGGCCGCCGATTACCGGTCAAAAGATTGTATAAAGTTGAAATCAATTAAAAATAAATTTCTTGCTAAGAAAATTTTTGTTTTTTGTAAATAGTGTAATTTGCTAGCTTGTCTTGTTCTGGATGTATTCTTTTGATTTTCTATGAAAACGTTCAAAAACGAAGGCCCGCCATCCAGAGAATGCTTCCTTTTAGCACAGGTTATTAGGGGGAATTTAACCATCAATGCCAATAGGCCCAGACTGCTTTGCTTAAAGCCTTCTTAGCCAAACTAAATAGTGAGAAATGATCATGACCTTTTTGCATAATAAATCACTCTTAGCCGTTTTATCCGCGCTTTCCCTAATGGGAGCATCCCTTTCTGCAGACGCATTCGATACCTCCGAAGAAAATGCTCCTGGCATGAGAGAGCATGTATCAGTCCGTTCACGCCCTCTTGATGAAGAAAAGCGTGATGTAATCAACCGCCAGCGCGCAATCGAAAGAGATCGAGAAGATGCAAAGGATGACTTACCCCCCCGTTATCGACGCGCCAATCTAATAACTCATTCAAACCAGCCTCAGTTCCGCTTTGCCCCACGCATGGCAGAAAAGCCTCAATTTGAGCTAGCATCCTATCCAACCTATTGCCACTGGCTGACAAGCATTAGCGATACATCCAGAACTATTGAAATGGAAGACGGCTCCCACTGGGAAGTCGTATCGGCCGACCAGTATGTCCTCAATTATTGGAGACGGAGCGATAGTCTTGTGATTACTCCAAACTATAATTGGTTTTCAGCAGGCGATTATTACATTACCAATAAAAGCAACAATTCCTATGTTCGCGCTAATCTCTACATTGGCCCAATGGCATTCGGAGAATACTCCCATTGGATCCTTTCGATTGACCATGCTTCGGGCCATCTCACGTTAGAAAACGGGGTCACGTGGTGTGTTGCAGGTAAAGACGCCAGCATATTTAGAGAATGGGAAGTTAACGACCACATCATCCTTGGTGTCTATGACGCTTGGTTCAATTCTTTTGATCATATCTTGATCAACGTTAACATGGACTCGCACGTCTGCGCCAAACAATATTAATTGTTAAAACGATAAAGGCTATTATGACACCAATCGCAATAACAGCAGCACATCAACAACCCCAGATCTTAGATGTTCGCGCTCAAGCCAACGAAGAATCTGACCGAATGGTCGACACAATACGCCGCATCAGTCCGTTTATCCTCGGACTAATAGCTACAATCATTAGTTCGGTGGCTTGTGGCCTTATTCCAGCAATCCTCGCCGGCGCTGGGGTGACTCTTTTAGCTGCCGCTGGAGCTAACATCTGCTGTTTAATCTCAGACTTGCGCGAACATACGCATGTTCCCGGATACCAAATAGCGCCAACAATACCTTGGTACCGGCGGATTATTACCTGGATCCCAAAAGCGCACTTTGGATCATCGGAACAGCGTCCACATAACGCTCCTGGACATATAGTTATCGGCGAAGGACACTTTCGCGAGCAGGCGCATGGCGGTAGAGGCAGACCTGCTTCAACCAGCACCCCAAACCATGCCCATGTTGACAGGAGCCATCGGCAGCAACATCCGCGTTCCGATGCCCCTCCCCCCCCCAGTAGAGCCCAGGGCCATGTTGAAGTTGGCAGAGGCCATGCGCCAACACCAACGCGTTCCAATGGTCCACCGCCATCCATTAGAGCCCGTGATCATATTGAAGTCGGCAGAGGTCATGCGCCAACGCCAAGACGTTCCGATGACCCACGACCACAGCAGGGAGGCCATGTCGGTGTCGGAAAAGGGCACTTCCATTGATCCAATCCCCCTTTGACTTCATTCAAAAGGGATTTTTTTTCACAAAATTGTTTGTCCATAATTTTTTAACTGCTATATCTATTGAGCAAAGTTAGCATTGGATGTTCGGAACTCCCTGAAAACAGCGCCAACTTCACAGAAACTCTGTTGCAATCATTAAAGGAGTAAAACTATGGCTAAAGCAAAAGAACCTCGCAAAGAAGATAAGAAAAAAGCTCAGAAGTCTCTTAAAGAAAAGAGGCTTGCCAAACAGGAAAAAAAGAAATCAAAATAAGCCGTTGCAGAGGCTCTCTCTATAAAACACCCTCTTTACTGAGGGTGTTCTTTTCTCTTTTTGCCATTTCTTACCGCCCAAAGGCCTGAAATAGGAAGATCGATTCCATTTCTTCACGAGTCAGGCCACCATGGACAGCATAAAAGTGTTGCTCAAATCGATGCTTATGAAACCACCAAACGCTCTGGCCTATGTAAGGCAAGATCACCAGGTTGCCTATCCTCTTCATCAGCAATTCAGAAGGTTCTTTAGAGCCAAAAAACCCCTTTTTGATTAATTCTTCCGTTAGGAAAATCTCAGCAACTCCATCAAATTGCTTTTCTAACCTTTTTTTTACCGGTAAGAGGTGAGCATCCTCAATATGTAAAAAAAAATCACGACAAGATCCTGCTGGGACTAAGGGCATACCCTCTCTATTTTTTTTAAAACTGTCGATCAGATCGGGAAAAACTTTGTTTAGATAAAAGGTCTGCTTTGGTTCGACGGGCACCATCCCATGATCGGCTGTAATAATCGTTGCGATCTTTTTCTCCACTCCCTGTATGGGACCTAAGAAGCATTCCTCAAACATCTTCCAACAGTAATCAACTGCATCCGCAAATTGCACCGAAGAGATTCCATGCCGATGTCCCATTGCATCAATATCTCCAAAGTAAAGGTAGATGTAAGTGAGCTCATGCTGCGGCTTTTTACAGATCTCAACAACTTTCTCTAAACCATTGCGCAACTGTAAAAAAGGGATGTTTTCTGCGCCGTTGAACATGCTTTTCGAATAGGGGGAATGGGCAATCCCTTCATGCTGCATCACGTAGCTCTTAACTCCCCGCTCATTTAATTTCTGATACAGCGTCTGTTGAGGGTAAAACTCTGCAGAATTGAGCTTACTTTCAAGCAATGTGTTGAGCTCATGATCGCCGGCATAAGAAAATAGAAGAGGAGCGATCATCCGATCAACAAGGGGTTCATAATAAAACCATTCATATACCCCACTTTCCCCTACTTCAAGGCCCGTATTAATTGTCGTTACATGCGCGGCTGTGGTCGATGGAAACTGCGAGGTGATCTTGCTGACAATGCCCTCGCTTTCATAGCGGTGCAAAAAGGGATACTTCGAGGAGAACCCGTCAAAAAACTCCCATCCGAACCCATCGATTAGAAAAAGGACTACCACATCGGGCCTCTCCCAGGATCCTCCAACAACATCAACAGGAAGAGGATTTTGAGATTTCCCCGTAAACAGATGCAAGACGGTTTCCGGTATCCTGGAAAAACAGTAGGAATTATATAGGGGTTTCACAAAGTGCTTGGAAAATCTGCTATTGGCAACAGCCTGGATCGATTTTTCATTGCGCATAGGCAAATCCTCTCTTCGTTCAAAAAACTTTATAGTAACAAATATTTTTTTAAATTTACCATCAAGTTATATCGGAGAAGTCATAACCAAAGGTCGTTCATGGACAATTCCTCTAGTATTACGTTGCCTTTGTAGCGCTTACAACAGCAGTTTTTAGCTGGGAGCCTATTCTAATCCTCCTATTCCAAAAATCCTTTTGGAAAAACCCGCTGGAGCACGAGAAAAATTAGGTCCATTTTATAATCTTAAGGTCATTAGAGATCGTAAAAATCCCTTTTCTTTCCATTTGCTCTGTTCCGTCCTCATATTCATAAGGGGAACGGGAACCTAGTGAAACAATTTTTCCCGAAAAGGGCTCTGTTCCGAATCCGCAGTTTTTTTCTACAAGCGTACAACCTAGAGCTTTTGCCCTTTTTCTGGCAAAGCCGACAAGAGCATCTCTCCATTCGGGACGACAGGTTGGAGGATAGATCTTATCAAAAAAGAGGATGGGTTGGTGATCCTTTTCAGTTAAAAGGAGTTTGAAGATTGCTCGGGCTAACAATTTGCCAGATCTGCTATCTCGAAGGAAGATCATCCGAGTCTTTGCATCCATTACGTAACCTGTAAGGCATTTATTAAAACGAGGAGATCCATCAATCCTTTGACAGCTTCCAAGCACGTCACTTCCAGACAAGAAAAGGTCAAGCCAATGATTGGTATCGCCTATTTCAAGAGCATCTTCTTTCTTATTCTCGCGAAGGCTTTTCAAGAGATCTTCGATATCTCGATGGAACTCTGTCATTGGTACCTCACGAAGCGCGCACTGCAACTGTTCAAGCTGTTCCTCTATTCCTTGAGTATTTAGACAGAGGGCCATACAGATTTTTACAGCCTCGTGATCGCCCTCAGTCCTCTGAAGGCCGCTCTCTAAAAATTCCCCAAGAGGAGAAAATACGTCTTCAGCTCCTCTAAAGTGGTGGTTTCGAAACCTTTCTGCTAAAAAATTTTTGAAGTCAAAGGAATGACTTGCCACTTCTTCGATAGCAGGGGTATAGGGTTCCGAGCAGGGAGGAATCTGCCAAGCCTTAAACAACTCTGGATGATGATTTGCAATCACTTGAAGATGGGGACTTTTGTCGGTGCGTGCTCTCTCTGTCAAATAGGTGCCTTGAATAATGGAGGAGAACATCTCCTCAACTTCTTGTTCCACCTCAGGGTCTTTTAAGGAACTTATCGTTCTTAGATACGTGACCCACCCCAAAGGGACTCTCATTGATCCGAGTGTGTTAAGGTACTTCTCTGAGGAAATACCGTCGAGTTTTTCCAGGAAAGGGTAGCCGCTTTTTAAGGCGTTTTCTAAAAGGGCTGAAAGCTCTTGGGTCATACCCTCGCTAAAATCCCGATCGTATTGATCTTGCTGACCAAGATCGATAAGAGCGCAGATTGTTGATAATCGGAGAAAAAGGTCATCAAGGGGATTGGTGCGTTCTAAAGAAGTGCAGGCTTGCTGGAAAAGTTTTAGCTTTCTGGAAGAGGACAAAGAAGATCGATTAAGAGTCAAAGAGGTTAAAAGCCATGCCTGCAAAATTCGATTCCCAGCATCTTTGAACTCCTTTTTATATAATTGGATTAACTCTCTAATGGGCTTCATATCTTCTGGGTTAGAGCTCCACTGACTTAAGATTAAAAGGGGAAGGCGAAGGTAGGTAAGGGGGGCTTTATTTAATTGTATCCTACAAGCGTCTAAGTAGTTATTTAAAGCCTGCTGATCTGACAAGATCCTCTGAAAAGAAAAGCCGAGCTGAGCGGCAATGGTTCGATTTCTGTATTTGCTGGCCTGTATAAAAACATCTTTCTGTTCAACTGTAAGTTCTTTTTTGTGTTTGAGAAAGTGTTGTTTTTGATGCAAGTACAAGAAGAAGAGCTGGGCTTGGTCTCTATTATCTCTGTCGGTTCTTTTTTCTGTTCTTTCAAAAGGATTCCCGATGTTTAGTGGTAAAAAATCCTTTCTATATGGGGCCAAAATCATCTTAGCATAGCCATTAAAGTCTTCGATAGAACGAGAAGCATACAATTCGAATAAGCAGGCAGAGCGGATATCAAAAATGGCCTGCTGGTCTTGGATGTGAAAGTTCTCGATGTGCTCGGCAGTTTTTTCACCGTTTTGCTCAGCGCAGCGGATGGCTATCTCAATGAGGGCATTCTTCTCTTGGATGTCAAAGTTCTTGATGTGTTCGGCTGTTGCCCCACCGTTTTGCTCAGCGCAGCGGATGGCTATCTGAATAAGAGCCTCTTTGCTTTTGATGCCAAAGTTGTGGATGTACTTGGCCAGTTCCGCATGCTCATTGTTTTCCTCGGAGCAGAGCACGGCCATCTCTATTAGGATTCTCTCGTCTTGGATGCCAAACTTTTCGATCCACTTGGCTGTTTCCCAGCCATCCTCTTGCTGGATGCAGTTCTTGGCCATCTCAATGAGGACACCCTTGTCTTGGATGCCAAAGTTTTCGATCCACTTGGCTGTT
>CAZOKX010000037.1:0-4639 GCA_964580785.1 uncultured bacterium | reverse complement strand
TTAGGGCTATCTTAATGAGATCCTCTTGACTTTTGATACCGAAGCTCTGTATGCATTCGGCTGTTGTTGAGGCATTTTCCTCTGCGCAGATTTTTGCTATCTCAATAGTGAAAGCCTCTGATCCCTGGGCAATGAAGCTCTTGGTTTCTTGGACCATTACCCCAATATTTTGTGAAGCGGAGGGCTTGATTTTGGTATCGGGAAAAGTACTTGATGCGTAATTTGACCAATTTTCTATCAGAACTGGGCGACTCATTAATATCTTAGAAATAATTTTTTTGAGATTGCTTCCTAATTCACCCTCTCTTGGACTCTGGCTCTCCAAATCGATGAATAGCTCCTGTACAAGAGAGCGTTCTTCCTTTGGAAACGAAAATAAAACCTCAAAAGTAAGTTCTATAAACTGTATTTTTTTAGCTAAATGCTGTTCGTCGAGGCTGTTTCGATTGCCTTCAAGCCTGATCCGTTCCGATGCTGAGCGGAAGATTTTTCGCATGTCTGAATCGCTTATGCTTTCGTATCGTTTGCAAAAAAGACAGATCCTTCGTTTAATTAATTTTTCATGGGACGGGCCCTGTTTAATAAGATTTGCCAACTCTTTTTCGCAGGGATAATAACCTATTGTTTCGATCCAATCGCTATTTCCTATAACAACATCTTTTCGATCTTGTTCCAGAGAGGAAAAGTTTTTTGAGACAACCAAGTAAACCGCCTCGTGCAGCCGGGGAAGGTTCTCAAGAGAAAAGATCTCTCCCAAGTCTGGTCGAATGGGGCTTCCAGCCAGTTTCCTAATTTCTTCCAAGATTTGCAGGCGAAAAGGCTCGGGCAAGGCATCTAAACTGTTCGCTAGTTCTTTTTTATAACGACTCGTATACAATCTCACGAAAGAATGAGAAACGTTTGAAAATTGCGCAACATTTTGTATAGACATTTTTTTATTTTTCCAAGATTATTATAATAATTTAATTAATATATAATAAAAAGTTATAACATTTATTCCGATAATTTACAATTCAATAAAATTGTTTCTAAAAACTAGTAATTAAATAAATTAAAATCCCTCTGAATCAAAATCTTCGCAAAAACAAAAATAGATAATAAAATGAAAAAAGAAAATGATAGCAGAAGAAGAAACCATCTGAATCAACCGGATCGAAGCCGTTTTTCTGGAAAAAACCAGCAATCCAGCAACGAATCCTTTACCTCTTGGGAAGCTTCAGCGAGCTGGTATGATAAAGCCGTAGGCAATAAAGGACACTACTACCACCACCACGTAATCCTCCCGAACCTCCTCCGATTGGCCGCCTTCGACCCCAAAAGCAACCACTCCCTACTCGATCTTGCTTGCGGACAAGGGATCCTCTCACACCATATTCCTAAAGAGGTCGCCTACGTTGGTATCGACGCCTCCCCTTCGCTCATCGCCAGCGCCAAAAAAAAAGCTAGGCGTCCTAATTGCCAATTCGAACTTGGCGATCTATCAACCCCCCTGAAACTTAAGCCAGCATCTTTTACCCATGCAGTCTGCCTCCTTGCCGCGCAAAATATCGAAAACTTGCCCCAGCTCTTTTTAAACGCTTCCCGCTATCTCCAAGATGGGGGGAAGTTTATATGCGTTATTAATCACCCCTGCTTCCGAATCCCCAGACAGTCCCATTGGGGGGTTGACCTAAGTAAAAAGTCGCAATACCGAAGGATCGACCTCTATATGTCCCCAATAAAGATCCTGATCCAAACCCATCCAAGCCAGAAAGGCGACTCCCCTTCAACATGGTCTTTTCATCGCCCTTTGTCTGTTTATGGTTCAGCCTTAAAACAGGCGGGATTAATGATCGATCAAATTGAAGAATGGTGTTCCGATAAGCAAAGCACCGGCAAGATGGCCCTAATGGAAAACCGGAGCCGCAAAGAATTTCCTTTGTTTTTAGCCCTTTCGTCAGTCAAATTAGGATAAGCTTTCATTCTCTTCTTCAAGGCGATGGCGCATCCGCTCCGCTTTTTCTTTTCTCCGGTTTTCCCGCCGCAACTCAGCTTCTCGAAAACGTCTCTTTTCCAGCCTTGTTTCAGGGAAAACACCCGGGACCTCGACAGGATTCCGATGTTCGTCTACGGCGACAAATGTAAAATACGCCGACAAAATGTGCCGGTGCATCCCTGTTTGATAGGACTCGGCCATTACCTTAGCACCGATTTCCATGGAAGAACGCCAGGAGCGATTGATCGAAGCCTTGAAGATCAACACATCCCCTCTTACAGCTGCCTCAAGAAAGTGCATGGAGTCGACTGAGGCTGTTACGCAAGTCTTTTCGCTATGCCTCTCTGCAACAACGAGGGCTACCCGGTCTAAGATCGCCATGACCAGCCCTCCAAAGACTGTTCCAAACGAATTCAGGTCATTCGGAAAAACCTTATACGTTTGATCATGGATGGCCGATTCCGACACTGTTTTCACCTTGGACTCTGACATATCACCCCAAAAGTTTTTATTTTAATTATAACAATCTTCCAATTATTTCCTTCTTTTTCTTATAATGGCCCCTTTACAGATCGAGATCCACGAAAGCTAATGCAATTTATCCGATCCATTTGTTATGTTTCGTCTGGAAGGCCTGTTGAAAAGTACCGGCACCGAAAAATTGATAACCCCCGCTAACTATTCAGGAATGACCCATGTGCGGCATATTCGGATATATTGGACCTAGGGATCCTGCTCATATCTGCATCACAGGCTTAAAACACCTCGAATACCGAGGGTACGACTCTGCTGGCATTGCTGGGATCAAGCAGGGTGAGATGTTCTCTCACAAAGAGATTGGTAAGCTTTTCTGTCTGGAGACCGCTCTTCAAAAGGCCTCTGTTAACCTCGACCTTGCTATCGCCCATACCCGTTGGGCAACCCACGGTAAACCAACCATCGAAAATGCCCATCCCCATTTCGACGAGCATCAGGCGATTGCCGTTGTCCATAACGGGATCATTGAAAACCATTTTACCCTTCGTGAAATGCTCCGAACAGAAGGAAGGGAATTCTACTCCGATACCGATACGGAAGTGATCGCGCAGCTAGTCTCCCACTACTACAAAGGAGACTTGTTAGCCGCGGTCCAACAAGCTCTTGGCCAACTCAGAGGATCCTGGGGAATCGCCATTATCCACAAAAACCATCCCAATGAGATCATTGCGGCTACCCGCGAAAACCCGATTGCTATCGGCTATAACCCGGCCCATTTTGAAGCTTTTGTTTCATCCGATGCCAATGCTTTTGGAGACAAAGACCTCGATGTCATGTTTCTTCGTAACGATGAAATTGCCGTTATCAAACCCGATAAAATCGAAGTCTTTGACCACAGCGCTAGTATCGTTCAGAAGACAACGGAAAAACTTGGCCATGAAACCATCTCGATCTCCAAGAATGGCTTCGATCATTTCATGCTCAAAGAAATTTTTGAACAGCCGCAGACCATCCAGCAAGCTTTCCACAATCGGTTCATCACCGACTTCGGCACAGCAGAATTCGAAAACCTGACCCTCACACCTTCCGATCTCCTTGGAGTCCGTCGCGTCCTTATTTTGGCCTGCGGCACATCTTGGCACGCGGGGCTGATTGCCGCCTCTCTGCTTGAAGATAAGGCCCGCATTCCAACCCAAGCGGAAATTGCCTCTGAGTTCCGCTACAAAAACCCGATCATTTCCGAAAATACACTCGTGCTCGCCATCTCCCAATCGGGCGAGACCCTCGATACCATCGCCGCCGTCCGCGAAGTAAAAAGCAAGGGCGCCAAAGTCCTTGCCATATGCAACGTCCGCAACTCGACTCTTACCCGCGAGGCCGACTGCACCCTCTTCTTACGCGCAGGCCCTGAGATCAGCGTCTGCTCAACAAAAGCCTTTACGAGCCAGCTTACTGTCCTTTCCCTTTTCACCCTGCTTATGGCCCGCCTGCGCCATATGAGCAAAGAGGAGGGACAGGCCTTCGTCCATGAGATTCAATCTCTTCCTCCAAAGATTGAACAAGTTCTCTACCAAAAAGAGACGATCCATGCTCTGGCAAAAAAATATGCCTCCTATGAAAAGTTCTTCTTCTTAGGCCGCCACTACATGCATTCGACCAGCTTAGAGGCAGCTCTCAAGCTTAAAGAGATCAGCTACATCAATGCCCAAGGATATCCCGCAGGAGAGATGAAGCACGGGCCGATTGCCTTGATCGATCCTTCACTTGCTGTCATTGGTATGTGCGGCAACAAGCACACCTATGAAAAAATTGTCAGCAATTTGATAGAAGTCAAAGCCCGAGGAGCGCCTATCCTAGCTCTAGCTCCTATCGGAGCTCCTGATATCGAACACACAGCAACCGATGTCCTCTGGATGCCAAGTGTGTGCGACGAGCTGGCAAGCATCCCCTACGCCGTTGCAAGCCAGCTATTGGCCTACTACATCGCCTTGGAAAGAGGAACAGACATCGACCAACCCCGCAATCTGGCAAAGTCAGTCACCGTCGAATAATAACCCAACCTCCCCCCCCCTTATACCATTCCAAGAAAATAAATTCATGAATTTAATTGACAAAGCCTGCTAGACTATTTTCTATTTCATAAATGGTGTTTATGCGTGGAAGAAAGGCTGGGGCTATCAAAGATCT
>CAZOKX010000036.1:9580-18842 GCA_964580785.1 uncultured bacterium | reverse complement strand
CTAGGATTATGTCACGAAGAATGAGTAGGTTAGATGAAGTCCGTTAACAGTCTCTTAGACAAGATGGGTCATAATGAAGAACTTCTTGCGTCGAATTCCTACCTGTACTAAGATGCTTATCTAAATTAAGAAATTGATCTGGGGTATTAGCTCAGTTGGTTAGAGCGCCACGTTGACATCGTGGAGGTCAGCTGTTCGAGTCAGCTATATCCCACCACTTATAATCCAGATCTAATTGATCCTTTGAATAATGCACGTCAAACTGCAGCCGAAGTATTGGCTGCAGCAGCTCTTGAGCTTTTTCCCGGCACTTTGCTCTTTCAAGGGCAGGGGACGTCGAAGATCTTTTTTTACGACTTCCATTTTTCTTTTTCTTTTCAGCCCGAATTTCTTTTTCAGCTTGAAGAGAGGATGCATCAGATTTTTAAGAGGGGCGCCCCGATTAAAATTTTAGAAATGATTCCTGGTAATGCCGCTTCTCTTTTGGAGCACATCGGCCAACTCGTCCTTGCAGAAAAGGTCAGGGCGATTGATCGGGCTCTTGTCAAAATGGTCCAAATAGGGGGCTTTTCTGATTGGTGCGAAGAGCCTCTCTTGGATGAATGGGATCTCTCTTACGCCTTTAAACTATTGGAATTTTATCCCATCTCTCTTGGAGAAGACACGCTTATCCGGGTTATTGGCGTTCTTGAAGAAGATAAGCAGGTTCTGAAAAAAAATATTAAGTCCACTTCCTCTTTTGCAAAATGCGACCATCTTCGGTTAATCGAGGAGCTTGGCTTGTTCATGCCGATGGAAGATCTTGGAGATGGTCTTTGGGCCTGGCTGCCAAAAGCGGATCAGGTTAAAGAAGTCTTACTGGAATGGTGGGGCAAGCAGCATCGGAAGCAAAATTTTCAATTGATGACCACTCCTGCATGCTTGCATGTAAGCGAAGATGAAGACCCAGGCTTTCATGTCTTCTTGGCTCACCGCTCTTTTTGGCAAAAGAAAACCCCCGTAGGCAATTCTAAGATTGCCGAAATTTCCTATTTAAGCAGTTTTAAGGATAAGCAATTAAAAAATGGGCTTTTCGATAGCATTGGGTGGATTTCCGACCGAGCTCATCTGTTCGTAAATGACGAAGAACTTTTTAAAGAGTGCATTTCTTCCTTGCAATTCATCACCAAAATTCCTAAAATCCTAGGTTTTGAGTTCCAGATCATTTTGTACACAGGAAATGCTGGAATACAAAAAAAGGAATCTAAAGGGGCTAGGGGCTACCGTCTTCTTCAAGAGGTTTTGAAGAAAGCGGGTCTGGAGCATCTTATCATTCAGGATCCCATGCTAGAAATGCAGTCGCGCATTCAATTGCGAATTGCTGACGCATTGGGAAGGTGGTGGGATGGGCCCTTTATTAGGATCGATGGTTCAGAGGATGTCAAAGACGGTTTCACGTGTCTTACGAGATCTGTATTTAATTCCCTTGAACGATTGGTGGCGTTATGTGTTGAAAAATATCGAGGAAGATGGCCGTTTTGGCTGAGTTCTGAGCAGGTGCGGATCATTGATCTTTCGAGGGAAGGTGGTAACTATGTGCTGGCAGTTCAGCAAAAGTTAGAAAATGTCCGTATCCGGTTCACTATCGATGATAGAAAGACTGATTCGTTAAAAGAGCGGATCCACCGCGCGTTGAGCGAACAGGTTCCGTTTGCTGTGTTGATCGGTGATAGGGAAAAGGAAAGCGATTGCATTAGTTATCGGACCCCCGACTCTTCCAATAACGAGAAAATGGGAACAGACGAGTTTATTAACATGATCATAGAACTGAACGGGAGTAATGACTCTGAATTTGAGAATTAATCGCGAGATTCGAGTGCCAAAAGTGCGTGTCGTCGATGAAGATGGCGGCCAAGTTGGAGTATTGACGCTTTTAGAAGCCCTTACGCGGGCAGAGCAGGCTGGTTTGGACTTAGTGGAAATTGCTCCTAATGCAGAACCCCCTGTCTGTAAGATTATCGATTACGGTAAGTACCGCTATCAGTTGACGAAGAAAGAGAAAGAGCAGAAGAAGGCGCAGCATCAGGTCAAGGTCAAAGAGATCAAGATCAAGCCCAACACCGATGATCATGACATCGAAGTCAAGATGAAGCATGCGCGTGAATTTATTGCCAAAGGCAATAAGGTCCGTGTAACTTGCATGTTCCGAGGCCGGGAAATGCTCCACTCTGAGTATGGTCGGAGGGCGGTCCAGAAGTTTTGCGATGACTTAGCAGATGTGGCAGCGCCTGAATCGCCTCCAAAAATGCTGGGGCGTAACTTGTCTGTTGTTTTAGCTCCTGGAGCAAAGAAAAAACCGAATTCTTAAGTTTGACTATGCGTGTTGCAAAGTCCAAGTAAAAATAATCTGTGGAGAATGACTGTGCCTAAAATGAAAACATGCAAAGCTGTAAAAGCAAGATTTAAAGTGACTGGAACTGGTAAGTTGGTGCGAAGCCGACCTGGCCGGCGTCATATTTTGACGAAAAAAGCTTCTAAGCGTAAGCGTCATTTAAAAAAGCAAACGCTAGTGGATAAAGGTCAAACAAAAATGTATGCCCGTCTAATGGGTGTTGAATAATTTAAGATAATTGGAGAAATAACATGGTAAGAGTCACAAATGCGGTGGCTAGGAACCGTTCGCGCAAGCGTCTAATGAAGCGCGCTAAAGGATTTGTAGGCGATCGAAAAAATCATAAACGATTGACATTGGATGCTGTGCTTTCTGCTCTTGCATTCAACTACCGTCATCGCAAACAACGCAAACGCGATTTCCGCAAACTGTGGATCATGCGCATTGGTGTTGGTGCGAAGATCAACGGGATTTCTTATAGCAAGTTGGTTGATGGGTTGAGTAAAGCTGGGTGCACATTAAATCGCAAGATGCTCTCTGATATGGCAATTCGCGATCCAAATAGTTTTTCTGTTGTTGTTGGAGCGGCTAAGCAAGCATTAGCTTGACCGCAATACGGGTTAACATTTGTAACCCATGTCGCTTTCACGGTATGGGTTTTTAATCTGACAAGTCTTTATTAGAGGCTCTTCGTGCAGCAACGGATCACTTCTCTACGCAGTCAATTTCAAGATGACCTCAAGGAGGTCAAGTTCAGAAAAGATGTTGAGCAGCTTAAGGTCAAGTATCTTGGAAAAAAAGGCCCCGTTCAAAACCTGATGCTCCATTTGCGCGAAGCTCGGGTTGATGAGCGCCCCCATCTAGGTAAAGTCATTAATGATCTCAAAGAGGAGTTTGCGCGCCTTTGCGAGGAAGCTCTGGCCAGCTACGCCGATGTTGAGCAGGCGCAGCAGATTGCTGAAGAAAAGATCGATGTCACTATCCCAGGCCGCCGTCGCCACCTAGGCCGTAAGCACCCTCTTTCTCTCATGATGGATGAGATGATTGAGATCTTCTCTGGAATGGGGTTTTCCGTTCAATATGGGCCTGATATCGATTCCGACTACTATAATTATGAGGGCTTGAACTTTCCTCCAGATCACCCAGCTCGCGACATGCAGGACACCTTCTATATCACGCCGAATATGCTTCTCCGCTCTCATACCTCCAACACCCAATTGCGCCTTATGGAGACCCATCGTCCACCCATCCGGATTATTGCACCCGGAACGGTCTACCGGAACGAAACAATCAGTGCTAGGTCTCACGTCTTCTTTCATCAAATTGAAGGGCTTTATGTTGATAAGGGAGTTTCATTTGCCGACCTATTTGCCACTATGGAAGAATTTTGGAGCAAGGTCTTCCAGGCCAAGGTCCAAACGCGTTTCCGCCCGAGCTATTTCCCCTTTGTAGAACCAGGGCTCGAAGTCGACATCGGCTGCACAGCATGCCAGCAAAAAGGGTGCCGCCTTTGCAAGTTTACCGGCTGGCTTGAAGTGGCAGGAGCTGGGATGGTCCACCCTGAAGTTCTGAAGAGTGGGGGGATCGATCCTGGGGTTTATTCAGGCTTTGCGTGGGGGCTTGGAATCGAGCGTTCAGCAATGCTTCGTTACGGTGTGAAGGATATCCGGACCTTTACAGAAAATAACCTTCGCTTTCTTGAGCAGATATAGGTTAGGTTTTTTTAGTTGAGAAATATGTTTTTTTTTGTATAATTTCGACGCTTCTATGCGGAAGAGTGGCAGAGTGGTCTATTGCGTCTGTCTTGAAAACAGAAGTCGGGCAACCGACCGTGGGTTCGAATCCTACCTCTTCCGATACTTAGGATGATCTGACACTGCTAACAGCTTATCAAGCGGCTCATCCAGTGTTGTGATTGGCTTTTTACGCTCGATTTTTAATGTTGAGCTTCTTTTCATAAATCTCTCTCGAGGATTTAGATTCTGTAATAAGGTTGAAGACCTCTTGACTTGCTAGCTTGCCTTTTCGATAAAGCCCTACTCATGAGGTTGTGCTTCGACAAAAAGAATGCTCCATTGTCTCATAGTGGTTCCGACCAATAAGGGTGGTTTTCGATTTTTTTATAGCACTGCGCTTTTTCATCCCAGATGTTCGAAGGCTCGAGGTTATCGTCATATTTGCTTTTGAGATAAGTTTCGATATCGTTAGGTGCCCACACTGTCAAGCCATCGAAGTCGGCCTTCTTAAGTGGAAATAGGGTTTCAAATTTTACCGGTTTTAGTCCCCTGAGCTCATCTTTTTTCCAACTATGGGGCATCGGGCTGTGCTGATAGGTGAAGAAGTACGAAGTCTCTTTATTTTCTTCGTCGATCTTGTAGTGCATGATATCGATGAAATTTTTGGTTTCTTTGACGTAGAGTTTTAAGAGTGTCCGCGGATTGCTATAGCTTGACCAGTCTTGAATTTGGTATTTTTCTGGATCGAGCTGGGAAAGGATCCGTTTGACATTGTCGTGATCGGGAAGAAGGATCGATATGTCAATATCCCAATCCCATGGAATGATCCCTCCGTAGCGGTAGGCGCCTAGGCAGGTTCCAAAATCAATCCAATACACGATATTATTTTTTTCAAATATATTAATTACATCTTTAAAAGCTTGGATTTCTGCCTGTTGTTTTGTTGTCAACAAAGATGGACGTTCGTGGTGGAGGCAGGGTATAAAATCGTCGCTATAGAGCTTAGGAATCCCTATTTCCCTGTATTTTTCAATATTAGAGTGGACGATTGCCGAATTTAGGTCGGAATGGATTAGCCGATACTTTTCTCTTACTTGGGGGGAGAGGTAGGAGAGTCCTTTAAGCGCAGTTCCAATTAATTCTGTAACGGGCAGCACAGTTAGGGAAAGCGTTGTTTTCAGCCAGTGCATTCTATCGTATTGAAATGATTGCTCGATCTTTAATTGGAAACGGCTGTCTTTGAGAAGCTCCGCAGTTTTTCCTGCAAAAAGATACCGGGAGGGGGAGAGAAAAAAATCTCCAAGCGCTTCTAGACCGGTTGCATTTTTAGTTTGCATATTGAGGAATAGGTTTTCTCTGATTTTGTGAAAAGAGGTGACAACCGGGATTCCAAGGGGTTGCATTACGTCTCTGATGAAATGGAGCGGTTTTATCTGCTGGACACCCTTTTGAGTTGAGCTTGGCGATGTTGCTTTGGAGGCCAAATTAGTCGGTTGCGCCTCCATCTCTATTAAGGCGTTTGCTGTCAGGGTTTTTGGCTTGGAATGGGGCATTTCAGAGGAGGAATCGTCTTCTTGGGCATGAGCTGCGCAGTTGCATACTGCAATTAAAGCAGTCTGGAGGGCGCATATTTGCAATTGGGACCTTATTTTCTTAATCGGTCCAATTTTGAGCATGTGCAGTCTCCTAAAAACAATCGGGAACTTAACTGGAGTTTTACCATTTGCAATCGATTTCTTCCAACCACTGACTTGCGTATATCGAGTTTTTTATACAAATCGTCAGGTGATCCTTGTGAATTAATGGCAAGCATTGTATATCTTCTCAAGATAGATATATGTATATTCTGGAGCTGATTAACTATTTTTGACTGATGATGAAGCCTTTACAACGCCGCGTCTATTTTTGGATTTCAGCAATCTGCTTGTGCTTTGGTTTTTTTTGGGCCTACAAAGCAATCAGCTCCTTATGGGAACAGCGGACCGATGGGTTCACAGTCGGAGGGATCTCTTCGAGTCGTAGGCTCAATCCAGACTGGGATGTCCACCTCTTGTCGCAAGAAGAGCGGACCGAACTGGATCGAGCCCTTTCTCAAAAATACCGGTATTTAACCCGTGGAAACCAAGCCTTTGCTTTTATTAGTGAGGATGGATGTTATGTGCTCAAGTTTTTTAGACAAAAGCTTTTTGAACCCTTTTTATTATGGAAATTGCTACCTTCGGCGTGGCTCAAAGAGGGGCGAAGAGCTAAGAAAATTTGGAAAAAAGAATATAAGCTCCAAAGGGACTTTGAAAGCTACCGGATAGCCTTTGATGAGCTTAAAGAAGAGACTGGCCTTGTCCTTGTCCACTTGAAT
This sequence comes from uncultured bacterium, assembly GCA_964580785.1. Lineage (GTDB taxonomy): Bacteria > Chlamydiota > Chlamydiia > Chlamydiales > Rhabdochlamydiaceae > Acherontichlamydia. The sequence goes on along the minus strand of CAZOKX010000036.1, from coordinate 12,379 downwards.
ACGACTCATTGGATCGGCAAAAATATTTCTATTACCGATAAGATCAACATCGAGCATTTGGTGCCTCTCGACGATTTTAACTTTGTTCTTCAGAAGCGCGCGGACCTTGTCTGCCCAACGATTGATAAGCTGATGAAAGAGGGGAATGTCGCTGGTGCTAAAGATGCCCTTTCCTCTATCCTCGAGCTACTTGTTTCCCGTTGTCAAAAAGCGATATCTGACAGTGATCCCGATTTGGAGAAAAACTTCGGCTTCATTGATGGCCGTGCTGTTCAAATTGATATTGGACGTTTCACACGCAATGTAACAAAGGTGAAATTCCAAGATCGATACTTATCCCAACAAATTGGGCCATCTGAAGTGATCCCTCCTTTGATCAAAGGCCCTTTTAAGACATGGCTATCAGATAACCATCCGGGTCTCTACGAACATTTCATGAAAGAGTACCAAGCGCTCCGTGATCAGAACGGGTTCAAGCCGCTTAGCACAACCCCACTCTAATTGCTAAAGCGTCGTGAGGGGTATTTCTGCGGGATTTATTCGATATTTGGCTCGATGAGGTGTTTGATGAGTTTATTCCAGTCTCGCGTATAGATTTGGGCGGTGATAGCAATCGGATCCTTTTGCACTGTCATGGCAAAAATGTCAAGATGGGGCAAATAATCTGCTTCTGGCCTTCGATTTAAGATTTTAACCAGCTTGAAGACAAAGTAGTTGCGGTGCAGACGATAGGGCCATAGAAGATTAAGATCTATCACAAGTTCTTCGTTTGTAAAGAGATGAATTAATAGGCTCAGAGGATGAATTTTATTGAGACTGTCCCATAAAGAATCAACGTACCCGTCTCCTAGGACTGTTGAAAAATATCCCACGTGCTTATGTAAGCGGATGAGATTTGCAACCGTAATTTTTTCAGTTTCCGATAGTTCCATTTGCAAAGAGGGAGAAGGTGCTGTTGTTGGCGTCTCAACAGGCGTAGTGGGAGCTATCAAAGTAGGGGATTCCGTTGTCCTAGGCGGTATGTTTGAAGAGGCATTTGCTGTCCGCATTGGCAACGGCGGGATCCTTCTAGACATGGCACTGATGAGATAGGTAGTCATGGCCTCCCAATTTTCTGTTTGGAGAAAAGGTTCGAGGCCCTCCCGAGGGATTTGAAGGGAGCCAGCGAAGCCGTCCATATAGGTAGGAAGGTCTTGCCGTTCCCGAGTTAGCTTATTGGCAAGCCCTTCTAAAAATCGTGGCCATAGCAAGCGGCTGTTGCGGATTGTATGGAGATCTGTCCTTAATGTGCGATGCAAAAGGATATATTCTAGAAATCTTAACGGATGGACATGTTCAATTTCACGACCTAACCGTTCGAGTGTGGTTTGGTGCGGCCATAATAAGAGGGGACTGGTCGTTCCTAAAGTATGCACAATTTGGAAGATCTTCCCTTTTTCTTCGGAGTTAATGGGAAGGGAGGAGAAGGGGTCTGGTACAGCAAGAGTAGTGGTGGTATTTGCTGACAGGGTTGTTTCGGCCGGGGTTGGCTGAGGTTGTAGCGTAGGCGCCTCTGCTAAGGCATAAGTATTTTCGGGCAGTGTCCACGGCTCTTCCTTAGGGCCTCCCCGTAAGCAGGAGGCAAGGGAGCTAAGGAAGCTAATGATCGTCTCTAAAGTAGTAATGCAGATCGACAGAAATAGTTCTTTGATCGTATGAAGAAAAGCAAAAGGCAATGGGCTAGCAGCTAGTTCTGAGGTTATCGTGGTTTCCTGCTCTGAGATCCCAATCGGAACTGCTGTATGCGGAGATTGAGTAGGCAGATGATCGTTTATTCTGGTTGGCCGTGATGATCGAATTTCTGCTGCCATGGCTTCCTCCGAAATATATGGCTTTTTACTTGCTTGTATTCTCTATTTGTTCTAGGAGCCTTCGATTTCAAGAGATCGCATATTTGAGGTCAAAAAAGAACCAATTTAATTTTTTTGTACAAAAAAAAGAAAGCACTAAAATTTTGGAGCAAGATCCAGAAACAAGCCTGGATTTTGGCCAAGCTAAGGAATCAAGGCTTAAATAGCATTTGGGTGTTGGCAAAGAAACTCGATTGGATAGATCCGGCTTCGTACAAAATCGAGATGAAATCTCTATAAATAACTTTGCAGGCGTCCTGTCTTTTCATTAGTTTTTCTTTTCTTATTCAGCGTTTTAAAAAATATTTTATTTACAATTAATTGTCTCATTTATTAGATGTGAATTTAAGTCTGCTTAAAAATTTTTTTTATGTTGGGGAAATTATTGGAGGGGAAAAATGAATAACAAGTGGTTTTTTTTATTAATGACGCCATTATTTACTTATGCAAGTTACGAAAATGATGGATGGGAAGATCAAGATTCCTTTAATCCTGCGGTCGTGATTGAAGAGGAATCTCTTTTTATGGATGAGTATGCGGATTTCTATGTAGAAGCCGTTCAAGATGACTTTATTGAAGAAAGTGAAGTTGTTTCTGTGCCGGTTGTGTCTAAAAGAACATCAGCAGAATCGCAAGCGGCTTCTTTAAACAGGCGGTCCAAAGATATTCTGCAAAATCCTAACCGTCCAAAGGTAACCCATCGGGATAGAGATGATGTAAAAGCTGTCGAATCTGAAGTGGACTCTGGTGGGCAGCAGTTTGTTTCCCAAGAAAATGAAATAGAACAGCAGCAGATAAGCCGCCAGCCAATGCGTCAGGCTAATCAGCAGAGGGCTGCGAATCGAGAAGCTGCTGCTGAAGGACAGTCAATGCGCCGTCAGCCAGCTCGTCAAGCAAGCCAACAGAGAGC
>CAZOKX010000036.1:0-9480 GCA_964580785.1 uncultured bacterium | reverse complement strand
CAGTCAATGCGCCGTCAGCCAGCTCGTCAAGCAAGCCAACAGAGAGCAGCTCGGCAAGAGGCTCCGGTCAGTAAGCAAGAGGCTGTTGCTGAAGAGCAGCCAATGCGCCGTCAGCCAGCTCGTCAAGCAAGTCAACAGAGAGCGGCCAGGCAAGAATCTGCTGTCGGTAAGCAAGGGGCTTATGCGGAAGAGCACTCAGCACGCCGTCAGCCAGCTAGCCAAGTCAGTCAACAGAGAGTAGCTCAACTAGAGGACGAATTCTACGATGAGGAAGTGGAGCAAGTGTACCGTCAGCCAGTTCGCCAAGTTACTCAATCGGTTCGTGCTGAAGACTCTTATTCTGAAGAAGAAGCTTATGAAGAAAAGCAGCAAGTGCGCCGTCAACCAGAACGGAAGAGGGCTGCTCGCATTAGCGGTCAAACAACACAACGTCAAACTGTCAATAAAACTCAAAAAGCTAGCCAGAAGCCTTCTGTAAAGCAACAGAAAAAGTTTTGGAAAAACCGTTGGGCTGTTGCGCCTGGAGGCTATGTTGGAGTCTATGCGGATGAGGAACTTGCAGTTCAGAAAGAGGAAGCTCTTTTAAAAAAGCAGGCCGGGGTGTCTTCTCAAGAGCAGCGGCAAGCCCAGAATAGCAGGGGATCAAAGCAGCAAGCAAAAAACAGATCGCAACAGCGCAAGTCAGCAGCTCAGTCTGAGTACCGGCAGGTGCGGTCAGAAAAAATGAATCGAACTAAGGCCCAAGCTCCTAAGTCATACCACTCGGGAAAACGTCCGCAATCTAAGTAATTTGTTAAAGTGGAATGCGTGTCATGGGTTCCAAGTCCATTGGATCTCCATGACGCTCTTTGTTATAGCAATGAAAGCCGAGCCCAGCAATCATTGCTGCATTGTCTAAGCTCAGAGTTTTTTCAGGAAAATGGATAGGCACACTAGGTTTCTTTTCATCATATATTGCGCGTAATCTTAAATTGTTGCTTACTCCTCCACCGATGTAGACCGCTTGGCATTTATAGGCGTCTGCTGCAGATAGACTTTTTGTAACGATGTCTTGCAAGGCCGCTTCTTGAAATGAGGCAGCGATATCGGCTTTGCTTTCTTCATTGATGATCAAAGGGGCATGCTTATCTGAATTAGGGCCTTTGACGGTATAGAGAACATTTGTCTTAAGTCCTGAAAAGGAAAAATCCCACTGTTTGCCTTTGACCTTTCCCGCTTTAAAGGGAAACGTTTTTGGATTTCCCTTTTTTGCTAGTTGTTCAATTGCGGGGCCTCCGGGATAGGGCAAGCCCAGCATGGACGCGACTTTATCAAAAGCCTCGCCAATTGCGTCATCAAGGGTTGTGCCGATCAACATATAGTTGCCGACATCATTGACTTTGACCATAAAGGTGTGGCCGCCGGAGATCACAACCCCAAGGCCTGGAAGGGGAGGATTCTGCAGATTCATCATAGCAGCATAGATATGCGCTTCCACATGGTTGATTCCAATGAAGGGGATGTCCCATGCCAACGAGAGAGCTTTTGCAACATTTAACCCGATCAGAAGAGCGCCGATCAAGCCAGGGCCTTTGGCGACAGCGATCAGGTCGATTTGATCATGCGTCATCGATGCTTGCTTGATTGCAGTTTGAACGACAGGGATGATTGTATCGATATGGCGCCGGCAGGCGAGCTCTGGAAAAACGCCGCCGTATTTTTCATGAAGGTCAATTTGAGAAGAAACAATGTTTGAAAGGATTTCCTGTCCATCTTTTACAATAGCGCAAGCTGTCTCATCACATGTGGTTTCTATGCCAAGTACGATCATTGTCTTCCAAAACAGGGCAATTTCGGAGAAATTTTGTCAGTTCCCATGATTCATTGCAATGCAAACTTAAACTTTAATTAGAGTTTTTAGTTGAATATTGCTTTTTTTAGATATTAAATTTTTATCTCTTTCTAATTGATTGATTTTTACTTGGTCGCAAATTATCATTTTTCGACCGTTTTGTACTGAAATAACCTTTAAGAATCCAGGATAAACCCATGGCTATCAGGCCAATGCTCCCTACAGATCACTCCTTTATAACGCATTTTTACCAGGGTAACCCTATAGTTATCCGCCCCGCTTTTCTCAGATTAATTCCGATTACAGGCTACCTGTTCACAGGATGTTTTTATCAGGATAAATCCACAGCTGTTCGACCTCTTTTTTTTAGAGTAGTAATTCCCATTACAGACTACTTTTATCAGGATAAACGTGTAGCTCCTCGGACCTCTTTTTTCAGAGAAGCCTCCATTACAGACTACTTGTTCAAAGCAGTTGAAGAATGTGATATATCCCTTCTCCAACAACTCTTTAAAAATCCCATAGCAAATCCAAATTGTAGGAATGCAGCCGGAACGCCCCTGCTCGTTTATGCGGCTGAACGGGCCTTTATAAAAGGGATGCAGAGCATTCTTGCTCAACCTGGCGCCAATCCTAATCTCAGAGACCGAAAGGGCTGGTCTGCTTTGCACTCCGCTGTTGAAAAAGGATACAACAATGTTGTTGATTATTTAGTGAATGATCCGGATGAAAAGTATAAGCACTTCGGCCTTGTGAATATCAATCCGGTTGCCGATAATCGAGAGACCCCTCTTCTTCTAGCATGTCATAATCCGGACCTCCGGCTTCTTAAGATGCTTGTGGATGCAGGAGCGTGGACAGATTGGCCCGGTCCTGAAGGATATACTGCAAAAGCAATAGTTGTCCTCAGAGGGTGGGATAAACAAATCGGCTCTGAAATCCCCATGGATCCTTTCACGGACGAATTTCTTAGAAGAAAGTATTTAGCTCATTGCAATGGAATCGGAGGCTCGAGTCAGATCGATGAAATCGTATTTCCTCTTGAAGGCAGTCGTTCGTTCTATATGCATCAGATGCTGCACAAGCAGCTGCAAGATTATTTTCAACGCTTTCAAGACATGTTTTCGGATGAACATAAGGGAGCTATTCTAGAGGCATTTGAACAATCTGCATCCAACATCCCGGCTCAAGATCTTGCTAACCGAATTCAAATGGGATATTTGACCATCCTGCCTACAGGATGGTTAGGGCATGCAGTTGACGTGGTATTTTTTGAAGAATACATGGCGATTTGCAACCTGGGAGAAACGGTTTCACGTGAGCTAAAAACCATTGAAGTATTTAAGATCACTCAGGGGTTGGTCACAAAAGAAATTATTTATGAAATACGCAATCAGAAAAAAAACAGCTTTGCTGATGGAAGCGCCTATTTTTATTTTAATCTGCCTGCTAAATTAGCAGGGCCTGGTTTGAGTGAGGTAGTCCAAGACGACTTGTGTCGTAAGATCTCCGAATTTGCACCTAAGCCATTTGAGCTTGGAATGTGCGCTTATGGGGCTCCCAAAGCAGCTTTTCGCGTTTCTATGATGCTTCTAGAGATGACTAATTGTAAAAAAAGCATGTACCATGCTCTTGCCGCTTTCTGCAGAGAAGTTTCGAAAAGGGTTTCGACGTTCATGCGGCTCGTTGGTTTAGATGATTATTTGCACTTCCATTTGCATGAAGCTCATTTAAGCGGTAAAAAACCTTTAGACGAGTCTTTAGTAAGACGTTGCTTTTCGAAGATAACGAAGCATGTGAATACAACTGAGGGTCCAATGCGGCAATTATTTCAAGCGGATATAAAAGACTTAGAGGAAACTTACCCTCAAGTTTTCCTAAGGGCCCTTCCAGAATTTCACAGAATTAATCCCTAGGGGATATCCCCTAGGGAAATTTGGTTGAAAAGGGGTTTGGTTAAGTGGTATAGAACCTGAAACAGACTCATTATACTAGGATTTACCCTTGGCCCATTCCTATTTGTTTTGGATCGGTTTTCACGTATTGATCTTTGTCTTTTTGTTTATCGACATCGGAGTTTTCCAGAAGAGAGCGCACGTTATCCAAGTCAAAGAAGCTTTTTTGCTCAGCGGTTTTTGGATTGCGGTTGCATTGCTGTTCAACGGGTTTATTTATTATTTCAGAGGGTCAGAAGCTGCCTTCCAATTTTTTACAGGGTACCTGGTCGAAAAATCTCTAAGCATTGACAATCTGTTCGTCTTCCTAATGATCTTTAGCTATTTTAAGGTGCCGTTGCTCTATCAGCATAAGGTGCTCTATTGGGGGATTTTGGGGGCGCTGGTCTTTAGGGTTGTATTGATCTTGACAGGTATTGCGCTAATCCAGAGGTTCCATTGGATGATGTATTTATTCGGGGCCTTTTTGATCGTTATAGGGGCGAAATTTGCTCTGCAAGGGGAAAAAGAATTATCGCCCGAGCGCAATTGGCTAGTTCGTCTGTGTAAGCGGTTCATTCCTCTTTCTGAGAGGAAAGGCATTGGACAGTTTTTTGTTGTTGAAAGAAAAAAATGGAAGATGACCTATCTGTTCATCGTTCTTGTTCTAATCGAAAGCACGGATGTCGTCTTTGCTCTCGATTCGATCCCGGCAATTTTTGCAATCACGAAAGATCCATTTATTATCTATACATCCAACATTTTTGCGATCTTAGGACTGCGCTCTCTTTATTTTGCCTTGGCCCATTTGCTGGATAGATTGAAGTATTTCAAGTTTGGGCTAAGCGCTCTTCTAGTTTTTATTGGGACAAAGATGATGATATCCGAGATCTATCCGATCCCGGTGATGGCCGCTTTAATGGTGATCCTAGCAATCTTGATCGCTACAACAGTGATCTCGTTAGCGTTAGGAAGTAAAAAAGGAGGTAAGTCTATCTAGCTTATCTCGTTAGCAGCTTTCCAGGCTTCCCAATGCAGATCGGTTTCATCGATGAAGCTTAAGTGGCGTGGATGCCAGTTCAATAGTCGAATAGCTCGTTCATTAGAGATCTTCTGGTCTACAGCTAATGCTTCTGCAAGGCCCCCCCAGCGGGCTTTGGCAGCTGTCATGGGAAGAGAAGCGATGCTGTCATTGATGTTGGCTGCCTTTGCTGCTGCTTCGACCATTTCGCGCACTGTGTAATGGTTCCCGTCTGTGACATTAATGGCAGTGCCGGAAAGCTCTTTTTCAGCTGCTAGAACATAACTTTCAGCAAGATCGTCGCGGTGGACCATTGTCCATCGATTGTTTCCTCCGTCAATCACTGAGATCGTTTTGGATTGTTGCGCTTCTGAAAACCACATCGCGGTGAGGCTTCCCCTGCCGCCATAGACGCAGCCAGGACGGATCACTATCGTTCGCAGAGAAGGAGAAGCTGCTTGAAGGACTTGATTTTCGTGGCCAGGGCGCCATCGGACAAGATTGAGGGGATTTAATGGGGTTGCTTCATCAACGACGTGGTTGTGTGTATTGCCATACACCCAGATCCCAGAGGTGTAGATGATTGTTTTAATTTGGGATGATTTTTTAGCGGCTGTCAAAAGAGCTTCGATTGCGATGGCGTCTTTTTTAACGGCTTCTGGAGAGTTTTCAAATGCGCAGTGGACCAAGACCTCTGCTTGCTCAGCGTGCAGGAAGTAGGTTTCAGGTGCGCTGATATCTCCTTGGATTGGGATGATCTCATTTTTCCGCAGTTCAGTAGAACTTTTTTTTGAACGAACAAGGCCAGTAACATGGTGGCCTTTTTTACGAAAGGCTTGAGCGACTGCTTCTCCGATATATCCGGATGCTCCTGTGATAAGTACACGCATTGGTTTTAAACCTTCTTTTTCAATTTTTCGATCAATTCCATGGCCGCAGCTTCATCTGCAATCCAGAGGGCTTTGTTCTCTTTAGAACCTATCCGCTGTGCAGGCAAGCGATCGAAATCATCTTGCGAAAAGAAGATCTCGGAGAACATAAATTTTTTGTGGGCACCTAAGACATAAACGGCAATGTTGCGGGCAGAGTTAATGCACTCAAATGTCATCGTCATGCGCCAGATTTTTTTATGAGGAAGGTGATTAGCTACAACAAGCCTTTCTTTTGCTTTAAGCCCTTCCGTATAGGGAAAGAGGGATGCTGTATGTCCATCGTCTCCCATTCCGAGCATAATCAGATCAAACGGGCGCTTTTGCAATGTCTTAGTGATCAACTGCTCATACTGCAGAGCATTAGCCTCGATGTTTTCTTCTGCGTGCATTCTGTGGATCTGCTTTGGAGGGATGGGCATCTTTGCAAGGCCTGCATCCATTGCCATCTTATAGTTGCTGTCGAAATGTGTCGGCGCCACTGCCCGTTCATCACTCCAAAAGAGGTGGACTTTTTGCCATTCTTTTTCTGAAAGGAGGGAGTGGATTGTTAGGTGCTCAAGGATCGTTTTAGGTGTTGATCCGCCGGAGAGGGCAACATAGAATGCATTATGATCCTGGATCGATTGTTTGGCAATCGCCTCAAAATGCTCAATACAGAAGATCACCGATACAGTGTTGTTGCCCGGAATAATCAAGTCGCGCCGGTCATCCCAATGCTTGGGTTGAAGTTGATTTATTAACACAGTCCTAGACCATCCATTTGTTTAACGAGTTTAAGTGTATTGATAAAATGCTGGCTTGTGCCGCGGTGGCAAATTTCTTTGACTAAAGAGTGACCCGATTCCGCTTTGGAAAAAATGTATTTGCAGGGAAGCTCGCATTGCCTCGGCGTGGAAATATTCAGTGTGATTTGGTGGATTGAATCGAAGTCGCGTAAAAAAGAAAAATGGGTTCCTTCAGATGTCGCGAGCTCCATTGCTAAAATGAGGCCAGGTGGAAGGTGGGAGTTAGACATCGGAATGAGGGAAATCTCAAGAGGGGATTTTTTTTTCATGTAATCGACGCACAAAATACCTTTGTTTAAACGGACCTGAGACAAAGTCCATTTTAATTGGCAGGCTAGCCAAGCTTGCAGGTAGAGGGCCTGGATCTTCGTATGGCAAAAGTAGGTGGATGAATGGGAGTTATAGGTGAGTTGAACGGAATTGATTTTGTTTAATTCCTGAATTCGATCGGGTGAATAAAAGGCAGCAGAGAGCATTTCCCGCCAACTTTCAATTCGGGCCCAATTCAGATCTGCGATATCCTTTTGGGAATCGGAGGCTTCTTGCAGAGCGCTGGTTGCAAAGTCGGAGAGGCTGCCGGTTGCTTCCGAATCAAAAATCAAACGGTGTGCGAATTTTTTCAGTTCATTGGCAAGGGGATCATCGTGGGATGGGTCTTCTGCAATAACGAGGTAGACGGGAAGGTCGGGCAAGATGTGGGGTAGGACAACGAAGGGAACTTTTGCTTGAGATCCTCCAGAGGCATCGATTTGGATAAAATCGCATGCCACATCGTAATCGCCTTTGCTAGAGGTCAAAATGCAGACCTGCGTTTTGAGTGTGTCTTCTTGGACAGCCGTGTCAACGGTGATAAAAATCACTCGGGCAGGAAATTTTTCGATTACCGCTTGCGCAAGGCGTTGGATGTAGGCTGCGCGGTAGGTCTTTTTCGTGTAAAAGATCAAATTAAAAAGGCACGCGCGTGTCGTGTTTGTTGTTTCTAGTGATTCCCAAATCCGGTTCAATTCATCCTCAATTGCCGAAGGAGCAACCAGGAGCAGAGATGAAGCCATTAGATCAATCTCCATTTGCGGTTGTCGCGGCCAAGAAGATCTTCCGCAGCCTTAGGGCCCCAGGTTCCTGATTGGTAGTTAGGAAAGCTTTTTTGTTGGGTTTCAGCCCAATATTCGAGAAGGGGGGTGAGCAATCGCCAAGAATTGAACACCTCGTCTTGACGAGCAAAAAGGGTGTTGTCTCCAAGCATGCAATCAAGGATCAGCCTCTCGTAGGCTTCGGGAGGGCTCATCCCAAAATAAGAACCATAGCGGAAGTCCATTTTAACAGGCTGGATAGGACTGCTAGGCCCAGGTACCTTGCAATTGATCTTGAGAGAGGTTCCTTCAGCAGGTTGAATCCGGATCGAAAGGGAATTGGGTTCGTTGCGCTTATTGGCCTGTTGGAAGAGGACTCCAGGAGGGTCTTTAAAAACAACGGCAATTTCAGAGCCTCTTTTCGGTAGCCTTTTGCCCCCTCTTAGATAAAAAGGAACTCCAGCCCATCTCCAATTATCGACATAAAGGCGCAATGCTGCATAGGTCTCGATGTTTGAAGAAGGGGAGACGTTTTTTTCCGAGCGGTAACCGACGACTTCTTGGCCGCCGATGAAACCTGGGCCATACTGCCCGCGGATGCAAGAATCCTCAAAATCGGCAGTTGTCATAGGACGGATTGCTTGGAGGACTTTGACTTTTTCGTCATGGATCGCATCTGCCGAAAGACTGACAGGGGGTTCCATAGCCATGAGGGAGAGGAGCTGCATCATGTGGTTTTGAACAATATCGCGCAGGAGGCCTGCTTCCTCCCAGAACGCACCGCGGGATCCGATGCCGATGTCTTCAGCAACAGTAATTTGGACGTGGTCGATGTAACGGTTGTTCCAGACTGATTCAAAAAGGGAGTTAGCAAAACGGAAAACTAGTAGATTTTGGACCGTCTCTTTTCCTAGATAGTGATCGATCCGGTAGATTTGATCTTCTTTTAAGAATCGGAGGAGTTCTGTTTGGAGGGCCTGGGCCGACTTCAAATCATGCCCAAAAGGTTTTTCAATGATGACCCGGGACCATTTGTCCTTTATAATCTCCCCATTATAGACTAGACCGACCTTGTGGAGGTTTTCGCAGATAAGGGTGAAAAAGCTCGGTTGTGTTGAAAAGTAGAAGACCCGATTTCCCTTTGTCCCCAATCTGGCATCGAGCTCTTGAAGGAAGCCGCAGAGCCTTTGATATCCCTGTTCATCATGGAATTCAGAAACATGGTAAAAAAGATGGTCTTTGAAGTTGTTCCATAGAGACTCATCGATCGGCTTTGAGCGGGAGAAGCTCTTGATCGCTTCCTTCATTTCCGTTCGGAATTGATCGTTGGTCTTTTCTCTGCGTGCAAACCCAACGCAGGCAAACTGGGCAGGGAGTTGCCCATCTTTGGCAAGGTTGTAAAGTGCGGGCAGCAACTTGCGTGCCGTTAAGTCACCAGTTGCTCCGAAGATCACAATGATGCATGGATCGATGAAACGGCCGGAGACTCCCGGCTCTTCTAAAGGATGTGTGCTCAGTTCGTTCATGGTGCCACTTTATAATAATGAGAGAATTGCAAAACGGCTTTTTCTCCCAATTCCCAAGTTAACCATTAGGGCCTTTTTGCTGCCAAGAAGAAAAGTTTGTTTTTTTAAAGAGAGGTCGAGATTTTCTACGCATTCGGAAGGGGGAGTAGGGCAACAGTGCTTTTTTTATTGACGTATTGCCTAAATTATGAAAGATTAAAATTTAAATAGGAGCAGAAGGCATGTTACATACAAAAATTTCACTGTTCGGCTTAGTTTGCTTTACGGCGCTTCTCGGACACCAGGGGCACGCAGCAACTTTTACTGTAACTACTAACGCCGATGCTGGAGCTGGCTCCTTGCGAGACGCAATAACCCAGGTGAACGCTAGCACAGATGCAA
>CAZOKX010000035.1:0-19171 GCA_964580785.1 uncultured bacterium | reverse complement strand
GTTGCAACAAAACGGTTTACACCAAGTAGAGATCTTTTTTCATCAAAATTTTACTCTATCATGCTCAACCTCAATCTACTAAACCCATCATTGAGGTTCATAGTGCAGGCATTGTATCAATACACCGTCTTTTGCAAAAATTTATTTTTTTGGTGAGGGATCACGGGTAAAAGGTTCACCCTTCGATTCAACGTGATCGCAGGAATGTACAATTTGGAGTTGGCAAAATGAGTTTCGAAAGAAGCCTACTGAATTTTTTAACGCAAAGGAAGGGGGGGGGGACAGGATCACCCGTGCTTAAAAAGATCCTTGATTGAGTAGAGCCCGGGAGGCTGCTCCACGAGGAATGTTGCTGCGAGCAGCGCTCCTTTTGCAAAGGCATCGCGACTGTGGGCCTGGTGGGTCAATTGGATCCGTTCGTTCCCGCATTCAAAAATGATGGTGTGCTCTCCAAGCACATCGCCTGAGCGAATACTATGGATTACGATCTGCTCTTTATTTCTGTTGGAATCGGACTGGTTGAAAGCAACCGTTCCTTTTCCAATCGCTTTGGCTAGTGCTAAGGCGGTGCCACTGGGGCTGTCTTTTTTGTGAATGTGGTGCGTTTCGAAGATGTCGATGTAGCAATCTCCAAACAGTGAACTTGCAAACTTGTTCACTGCTTCCAGACACAGGGCCATCCCCAAACTGAAGTTAGGGGAGTAGAGGATAGGAATTTCCTGGGCAGCAAGTTTCATGGCTCTCAGAACGTTCTTATCCAAGCCCGTTGTCCCAATGACCAGCCCCTTTTTTAATGCATGTGCTGTTTTGATATGTTCTTTTGTGATCTGGGCGGAAGAGAAGTCGATGGCGACTTCGCATCCATCCATTGCTTCCTCAGCTGTCGTTTTTAACGGGATCGCAAGCTTGTCCGCTATAAAAGAAAAAAACCGGGGATTGCCATCTGGCCGCACAAGGCCACAAACGATTTTGTAATGGGGATCACTTTTTGCAAGCTTGATAATTTGCTGTCCCATTTTTCCGCTTGCACCAAGGATGCTAATACTTAAAACCATATAGAAACACCTGGCTTGATCGTCGCTTTAGAAGCTATATAAAGTCAAGAAAATATTAACCCAATCCGTCCTCTCTAATTTCGCAAGAGCTTAAATAAGCTGTCGGTAAATTGGGTTATTAGAGCGTGTGTTAGCCTTTTTGATACTGCAGCTTGCGCGAAGAAATATGGGCGATAAGCTCATTAAGGTATTTGATCGATTCAAGCAAATTAAGAATCGCTGTCTTGTCTTTTTCGAACAAGATGCTGGGCTGATGAGGAAACGCTGCAGTATTGATCACTTGGCTCCTCAAGTTGTAAGAAGGTTCTTTTTCTTGCTGGTCCGATCCGTCTTCATGAGATTCCTTTGCATCATCTTCTTCCTCTGACCAAAAGATGGTTGGAAATAAGCGGAAAGAAAAGAGTCTTCTGCTAGCAACGTGGTACTTTAAAGGCGGCGCGAAAGAGGCCCATGGGAGGTTTCGCTTTTGCCACTCGAAAAGGGCTTCCCATTGGGATGAGTAGATCGTTGACACCCCCATGTGTTCGGGATGGTGCGCAATCGACTGTGCTTCCTCTAAATAAGTGGGGTCAAGGATGGTTTGATCTTGTGCCCAACGGATGTGGTCTTTGATATCGAGGTTGTCGATCGTGACTGCTTTCATTTTGTTTCATTTCCGAATGAGATTGCACAGATATTATTCACGTCTGGGGAAAATCGACAAGTGGAAAGAGTTTGTAGAAAATCGAGGAAATCAAATTCTACAATTTTTTTAATTTGAAGTTATAGTTTTAAAATCATTTGTTTGTGTTTAGGTCATTTAAAAATTAATTTGTTCTGAGAAAAACTCCACAAAAATTGAGTTGGTCCATATACTGTTCGTGGCCTATCGCTATTTTATGACTAAAAAAGTAACAAAATACAAAAACCTTCTTACGTGCTGCGGCCTTGTCGGTTTATTGTTCGCCTCTTATCCAAATCCCCTTTTATTAGCGGAAGAAAAAGATCAAGTCGAAGCGGTGGAAACACCTCAATCAATCCAAGAGAGCTATAGCATCAATTTCAATGATGTTCCCGTCATTGAGTTCATCCGCTTTGTAAGTAAAATTTCAGAAGAAAATTTCATCTTTGATAATCAAGACATGTCGTTTAAGGTCTCATTGTCGACAGGAAAACCCGTAAGTCCTTCTAAAGTTGTTCAGGCGTTGATCCAGTTGTTAAAGGTGCATGGTTTTGTTGTTAGTCGCGAATCAGATTATTATGTAGTGCATAAAGGATCAAAAGAGGAGCTGGCCCATCCAGAAAATTACCAAATAGGCAGGTCGATTGACGGATTGATTGCCTCCAATTTCGCCAATATGCCTTTGTCAGCAAAAGAGAGCTATGAGTTCTTTTCATATAAAATTCAGTATCATGAAGGTCTTGAGCTTGAGGAGTCGCTCAAAAAGATTGCTGCGGATCTGAAGAATCAGCCGGATGCACCTGCCAAATTGATTAATGCTCTCCAATCTCTTCAGTGGGTTAAAGCGACTAATTCTTTATTGTGCTCGGCAGAGCCCGATACGTTAGAGAGATTGCGCCGTTTGATCGAGACTGTCGATATTCCTTTAAGGCAGGTTTTTATTGAGGTTCTTGTCATTGAAACCGATGTGAAAAAAAATATGGAATTCGGGCTCCAATGGGCAGTGGGCGGGCAGTACCGAAATCAGATGGGGTTTGGAATGGGTAATTTTCAGCCTCACCCTATCGGGCCACGATCCTTTGCGGGAACGATGCAAGGAATCAATGCAACCAATACACCGACTGGTATGAATCAAATTCCTCTGGTCCCAGGATTTGACTTGGGGGTGATTGGCGATATCATTATGCACAAAGGGCAGTCCTACCTTTCATTAGGCTCACTTGTTTCAGCGCTCCAGATGGACGGCGATAGCACAATCGTTCTTAATCAAAAAATCATCACGCAAGATAATAAGAATTCAACCATTTTTGTAGGGGATAATATCCCTTTTACCGGATCGGTTGTTCAAACGGTTGGGCAGAGTCAGCAAACGACTGCTAACATCGAATATCGGGATATCGGCGTTAGCCTGAGCATCACCCCGCGCCTTGGCGAAGGGGATGTAATCACTTTGGATCTTAATGAAGAGATTACAGAGAGTTTGGACGATGAGCTGCCAAACAATAATGCTACAGTGAATGGAATCCGGACGACCAAGACAAATATGGTAACGCACGTCCATGTCCCGGACAAAAACTTTCTTGTATTAAGCGGGATGATTCGCAATACAAAGGCGCGCCATAAAGCCGGTCTTCCCTGTCTGGGTGGGTTGCCGTGGATCGGCGCTGCATTTAGCAAGACTCGTCAGCGGGAAGAGAAGCGAAATGTTGTAATTTTTGTCCGCCCTCATATCATCCGCTCTTTTGAAGATTACCAAAAAGTGACAAGAGGACAACAGCAAGTGTTCGAGTCACAAGCCAATAAGAAAGATTTTGCTGAAGCCCTCGATTGCTCCCCCGAAGGCCCCAATTTGTGAAATGGGAGCTTTATTTCAGTCCTTGCGTTCAATATTTTTTAATAGCTCGATGATAGAGCTCTTGCAAAATGATTCCGAATGGCTTAGAATGGGCCGCTTTGGATTGATAGCTCAGCTGGATAGAGCACCCGCCTTCTAAGCGGGCGGTCGCAGGTTCGAGTCCTGCTCAATCCGTTTTTAACCTCCTCTCTATCGCCATCATGATAAAAAAAAGAAAAGGAAAGGCTAGTAAAACTCTTCCCAGAAGTTTTGCTGCAAAAGAGCTAGGAGACTTTTTACCTTCTCCTGCAAAGTTTAAAAAACTTGAAATTCTTTTAAAAGAGTTTCAAGATGCTTCATTTTCGCCAAGAAATGTCCGCCAGAAAACGGATCGTGTCAATCGACTTCTTTTTGATTTGATCCAGAAAGAAAAAACTCCTTGTTTTCTACTTCCTGCTGTGATGGAGTTTATTGAAAAAATCAATAAACTCAATATTTTAGAGTCGTATGCGTTTTATCAGTTTGAGCTATGGCTCAATCATTTTTCACACATTAGTCCTGAAGAAAATGCAATGGTCAGGTCAAAGATTGTTGGAAAGCACATTCCCCGCGACGCTTATCAATCCCTCTTTCCAATCGGAATGGGAAAAAAATATCCCGGGAGTCATTACGTAACAGGGCACACTTCTCCTGACCTGGATACAACGGTTGCTTCGTTTTGGGGCTGGATGGATGCATTTGGAGCTCAAGTATGCGATGGGGTCCATGTTTGGAACTTGCCAGGAGGTCCTCCAGCTGCTCAAGTGGAGATCGGCATTTTGTTTTTTGAGATGTTTGGCCGTTCTATCTTTAACCATCTTCCTAAGACGCGAACGAGCTTGTCCCTTTCAGGCATTGATCTGCTTTCTCAAGAGAGGCTCATGCGCAAACAGGTGAATGTTTCAAATATCAATATTGAACACGATGCAGTGCAGCATGCGGTCATTTTAATCGATGAGCAAGGATACTACGTCGGCGATTGGAGAAGTTACGATGTCGAGGTGGTTCGCCAGGTCATTAACTTATTGAATGGATGCCTGCGTTGGTTTGAAAACTTTTTACACGTGAAGTTGATCTCTTTATTTGCTAAAAATGATCTATCGACTCGGGATATTCCTGGGTTTATTAAAACTGTTTTGCAGATGGAAATTAGCGAATGCGAACCTGTAAAAGAGTTTTCAGAAAAGCAAAAAAGCGATTTGCAAGACTATATGGTTAAGGTGCTTAAGGTTAAAAATGGCCTAAATTGCCCGATCGAGCAGTTTGCAATGGCTATGAAACATCTCTCTTTATTTGAATTTCAGGAATTTGTCAGCCTTATCGAAACGCTTGGGAAATCCACCCTTTTCGATCGTTCGGGATTCCTTATCGAAAATCGACCGAAAATTTTTGAACTCCTTGAAAAAATTATTAGAGCCCTCGATAAAGCGATCTACAGTATGCGGCTTTATGTCGAGAGGCTCGATGTCGGTCTTCACATTAAAACAGAGGTCTTTGGCTATAGTCCTCAGCACGTGAGTTACCGTGCAGATGTGGAAGAGATTCGTAGCAAAATTAGCACAAACCCTTACATTACTGTCACAGTGCCCGATCAAGATGGAAAATGGGTTCCGCTTGGCGTCGTTTATGCCTCCGAACTACATAAGCCTATTTTGGGAACAGTTACGCTGCGCGATTTTTGTAATCGAGAAGAGACGAAAATCCCCTCTTATTTTGAAGTGATTAGCGTCATCGACCATCATAAAAGTTTGTTGCAGACTGTGTCAGCCCCTACTTGTATTGTTTCTGATGCGCAATCTTCGAATGTGCTTTGTGCAGAGATCGCTTTTCGGATCAATGATACCTACGGCTTAGGCGGGATGAACCCAAAGCAGGTTGACAACCAGGTTTCTGCCATTCAAAAGAATTTAAGCACAGGAAATAAGAAGAGGCTGATGCAGCGCCTCTTACAGCGCCAGTTGGCGTCAAAAAATAGCGATAGCTGGTTTATTGATCCTTGCCGTGAATACTATGAGTATCTGCATTTTCTCTATGCGATCTTAGACGACACAGATTTGCTGACAAAAATAACTCGCAGGGATGTGGAGTGTGTTGCTTCGCTCCTGAATCGAATGAAGTCCCTTTCTTTGCAAAAAGAGGTGGAGGTGGTCTCTTTAGAGGATCTGCCAATGGACAAATCATTTGCTGCGGAAGGGGCTAAACGCATTTTGCAAAATTCCGATATGTATTCTCTTTATCAAAAAATCTATCGAAAAAAAGAGGAGCTAATTGAAGAGAACTGCAAAATTGCAGCTAAAGGCCTTCCCTCGTCTTTATTTGATGATACGAAAGAGCAGAATGGTTGTGCACGTGTCGGTCAAACTAAGCTATTTAATTGCAATCACTCGACATTTGCTAAATATTGCAACAGCTTGCGTGCTGCATGGTACCAGAATGCTGTCCAATTTTGGAAAGATCGGCCAGAAGTTGATGTTCATTTACATATGATCAGCACAGTAGCTGGCGCAGATGAATTGTTTAAAGGCAAGGATAAGCCCTTTGTCCATCAAGATGAGCTATGGATGTGGATCCCATTTACAGAGCAGTCGATCGAGCATCTCAAGGGCTTTTTAAACGCATTTCGAAGCTCGCCTCAATTAGCTGAAAATGCATTAGCTGTTGAGATCTGTGGCCCTAAAGCAAAAGAGTATGAACGGATCTTTAATGAGAGCTTTTTCCCGGTTCCAAAGAAGATCTTTGCAGAGAAGGAAGCTCTTCCGATTACTATATTGAAATATAAGGCGGGCTTGCTTAACTCGCGCAAAGCAATGATTTCACCCTATTTGCCTCGTTTAGTTGGATAAACGTTCTATAAAAATGACGTGTTTTAAGCAAAAAAGACTTCCTAATTCTTCTGGAAAAGAACAAGCAAAACTTTAAAAAGATGAAGAATTAAGCTTTTGCTTCGCCTTCTTCGATGATTTCGAGATTTACTCGGATACCGTTCCGGCTAGCAACCGACATCAGCAGGGTGCGGATCGCGTTGATCGTCTTGCCTTTTTTTCCTATGATCTTACCGATATCAGATTTTTCTACGGCAAGCTCGATGATGAGCGTGTGTGTGCCGCCAATTTCATTGATGCGGACTTGCTCTGGGTGGTCGACGAGGTTTTTCACAATGTATTCTACAAACTCTTTCATATTTCGATCCTTAATTTGGTGAGCTCAGTGTAGTCATTAGAAATGGTTATCTAATCCTTTTCAATCATATGCAAAAAGGTATAATAACGCTAGCCTATTATTGCTGGTCATTGAAAGTTAAGGACTTCGTAAAACGTATAAGATCTTTTGGAATCGATGCGCAGATTTTTATTGATGTGTGTGTGATGGGATGATCAAATTGTATTTGATAGGCATGAAGGAGCTGTCGATTAGCCTGTAACTTTTGATTGGCAACAGGGTTTCCATAGACAGGATCGCCCAAAACTGGGGTCCCTTTAGACTTTAGGTGGACGCGGATTTGATGGGTCCGTCCGGTTATCAATTTAACCTCGACTAATGAAAGCCCATCGTTGTAATCAAGGACTCGGCAGAGGCTTTTCGCTTCTTTACCTCCAAGAGATACAGCCATTTCTTTGCGATTGACGGGGTGGCGTCTGATGGGCGAATCGATGAGACCTCCTTGAACTTTTCCCACCGCAATGGCCAAGTAG
Organism: uncultured bacterium; assembly: GCA_964580785.1. Taxonomy (GTDB): domain Bacteria; phylum Chlamydiota; class Chlamydiia; order Chlamydiales; family Rhabdochlamydiaceae; genus Acherontichlamydia. The sequence goes on along the minus strand of CAZOKX010000035.1, from coordinate 11,890 downwards.
GTTTTATCTATCTTCCTTTCGGAAAAAGCTTGAACAAGCTTTTGATGGGCTTCTTTGGTCTTTGCTGCAAGGAGAACGCCGGAGGTGTCTTTATCGAGACGATGGACGATTCCGGGACGCAAAGAGTCGCTTCCCTGCAGCTCTTTGCAATGGTGTAAGAGAGCGTTGACAAACGTTCCTGAGGGGTGGCCTGGAGCGGGATGGACGACCATTCCCGCAGGTTTATCAATGGCAATCAGGTGAGGATCCTCATAAAGGATGCTTAAGGGGATGTCTTGCGGCTCTAAAGAAAGTTCCGGTGTCAGCTGAAAGCAGACTTCGACCTCATCGTTGAGCTTGGGCTTTTCTCTTTTTTTATAGATAGAGCCATTGACGAGGATGCATCCCTGATCAATCAGATACTGGAAGTAGGTTCGGGAATGTTGAGGGAACCTGCTTGCTAGAAGTTTATCTAGCCGGGTGCCTGCTTCTTCCGAGGATGTTATAAAAATATCTGCGGTTTCTTGCATGCGTGCATTTTAGCATGGAAAAGGCAGGGATTCAAGTGGTTAATTATTCCCTTCAATTGAGTCTTTCATTGCCTTGGAAGCTCGCTTAGAGGCGTTTTTGCTCTGTTCAAGGATCACGCTAGTAAAAAACTGCATGAGCTGGCGAAAGAAAACTTCGACATCGTGGGGACTGGCATTCGGTCCTAAAAATTTTTGCCAAGTTCCGGTCGGGTCTTGCCACGAAGGTTGTTGAGTGGGTTGTGCGGCAGGATGCTGAGAGCCGCTAGTTGGGCCTGGTGTTTCTGGGAAGGAGGGAGGAGGGGTGGGCGGTGGTTGATTAGAAGAAGGGCTTACTGGGTTATTAGACGATGATGGCATTAATGCTCACTGGTTTAAATTAAAAAATATTGTTAATTCCTGTTTTTAAACATAGAATATTCAGATTTTATTGGGTATAAATAAAAAAAGGCTTCCTAGAATTTTCTAGGAAGCCTTGAGATGATTTTAGACAATCACGGGAGTCTGAGAATCAGAATTGAACGCCTTGTTCATTTCCTGTTCACTGCGCTTTTGGGCTCGATTAGACTGTTGTATATAGAAGTCATCATTACGATCGAGCCCCTCTGCAAAACCTCTGGTGTTGTAGAAATCAGAGTAAGGGTTGTTCGGATTAAAATTTTTTTGATAATCCGTTGGGCTAATTGCTGGTGTTGAGACTGACATAAAAACCTCTCTAGAGAGAATTGTGGAGGATTTAATTTAACAATTACTCTCTATCAACTATTATACACTATTACAGATATTTATTATGCTGTGTTTTATTTGACGTTTTTATTATAAGTTATTCATTATGAGTAGATTACGATTGGAAGGTGATTCGCAAAATCCTTTGATGCTCCATGTCATCTGGGGTGAAGAATGGGTGCAAACTGTTTGTAAATCATTGTTTGTTAGTCGGTTAAGTTGTTTGCAGGAGTGTAAGGAAAAAGAGGAGTTTTTAGCTAAATTTCGGGAGATCGAAGTCCAAGCGGCCCGTGCAGAGGGGGTACGTCTTCTAGCCCGCAAGGCGCGCTTTGGTCGTGAGCTTAAACAGAGGCTCATGCTAAGAGGGATTTCTGAAGTAGCCGCGGGCCAGACTGTCCGGTACTTTGAGCAAAAAGGGTATATCCATGATGGAAATAGAGCGGAAAATTTAGTCCATCAAGAGCTTAGGAAAGGGCATGGCCCGCAGTACATTTTTCAGATGCTTAAGCACAAGAAGATCGCTTCAGACGAAATCGCTAGGCTTCGCCCCCTAATTGAAAAAGGGGAAAACCAGTCTTTGCAGGCTTTTTTGAAAAAACGATCCTCAACTTTGAAAGAAAAAGACCGGAAAAAATTGATCTCCCAGCTCCTGCGCAGAGGTTACTCTTACGAAGCTATTCAAAAAGCGGTCGATTAAGGGGTTGTGTTACGGATTCAAATTGGTGGGGTTAAAGAAAGGGCTGGAAAGAGGGGGAAACCCATTCATTTAAGTGTTGGGGAAGACTGCAATCCAACATTCATACGAGACAACTGCTCCCTAGCAGCTCTTCCTGTAGATGAAGGATTTTGAGCAGCTCTTCGGAAATGGCCAATCGCACTTTGCCGGTCTCCTTTCTGAAGGGCCATTTGGCCCAAGGCGTATTCCGCTTCAGAAGAAGGCAAAAGCTCCTGGCTCTTGAGAAGGTCAGCGCGGGCAGAGGCGTAATCTCCCATCTTTTGTTTGAGAAGCCCTCTTTGAAGATAGAAGTCAAAGTAGTCGGGACTCAATTTGATGGCTCTATTGAAGCATTGAAGCGCCTCTTTTTGCTCATGGCGCATGAGCAACGCCTTGCCTTTAAGGTTGTATAAATGCGCTTCGTTTGGAGCTATAGCAATCCCATGGTCTGCTAGCTGCAAGGCTTTAGAAGCTTTTCCTTGGCTTAAGGCGATATAGCCGTTATCAAGATCTACATAAGCCTCTTGTGTCCGTTTTAATTCGCCCATTGCCTCATCATATTCTTGCCAGCCGAAAAATCCTCCCGGATATTGCGCTGTTGTGACCTTGTTTGCTTCTAACCGTTCTTGGCTAGGGGGGTGGGTTGAGAACAGCCCCCCCATCCATTGTGGGTCTTTCTCTCTTTCAAGCCGCAAAAAAGTCTCTTGAAGGATAACAGCTGCTTTGGGGTTATATCCTGCTTTCGACATGTATTTAATCCCATACTTGTCCGCTTCGAGCTCCGCTTGTCGGCTATATTGGAGCGTGATCAAACCAGCTCCAACTGCAGCAGAGCCGACGACCACATCTTCGTATTTATGATCGTGCATTAATCCCTCCAGGCCTAGGATACCAATCCCCATTAAGATACTCTTTTCCATCATCTGCGCTCCGTGGCGTGCTGCGCTATGGACAATCTCATGCGCTAAAACAGCAGCAAGTTCCGCTTCGCTATTGAGCTCAAGGAGCAGTCCCCGGTTGATAGCAATCTTGCCACCCGGTAGAGCCCATGCATTCGGAATGGAATTATTTAGGACTGTGAATTCATAGGGCAGATTTGGCCGATCGCTGACTCGAGCAATCTTCATACCCACCGCCTCGACATATTCTTGAATTTTGGGGTCGGTCACAAAAGGTCCCCCTTCTGCCTGGATCAGGTATTTGTAATCCCGCTCGCCAAATTGGATTTCTTGGTCTTCGGAGACAAACTGCAATTCGCTTTCACCAGTGACTGGGTTGGTGCCGCAGCCAGAGAAACACAGGGTTGCAACTATTAGGAGGAAATAATAAAAACGCTTGATCATGGCTCAATGCCCCCTTGAGCGATCCGACGCGTCTGAGCTAGAACGCCGGCCCCAAGTCCAAAAAGCATTGCTGCAAATGAAATGACAACGCCTAAAATGGGGGTAGAGATCAATAGAAAGTAAAGGAAAAGGCCGCAGGCTAACACAGATAACTTGTTCATCCGAAACTTGAATCTTGTAAAGGCCCAGTTGGAAATCCAAAACACGGAATAAATTTTAGCCGTATAAAAGCCGATGATGTTTGCTGCAATCAAGGTCAGTGCAAATGGAACGCCTAAAATCGTCATCAGCAGGATAAGAGAGATGAGTGGCAGTAAGATTAATAGCATTAGTCCCCACGAAAAAGCTTTCCAGGGGCGAGTCTTCAGTACATGGAGTGCGCTTTCCAAGTTCTTGGGAAACATTTTGATTAAGATGATTCCAACGACAAAAGTGTAAATAAAGTTCATCAATAAAGCAACAACCTTACCGCCGACCAAAAGGCTTTGGATCCACGTCCCTTTTACTAATTCATGTACCAAAGAGGGATGATGGGTGATTTGACCTTGAACCACAGCTCCTTGGTCGATCCAAGCAATCGTACTGCTCTGATAATCAACAGTGCCGTTGATATGGGCTTTTGATGTGATTCGAAGTTGCCCTACATAAGCCTCGATCTTATTAGCAATGTAGGAGGAGATCCTTAAATTCGATGCGACAATTGTTGCATTGGATCCAATTTTGGAGGAAAGATCGACATTGCCAGCGGTCAACACTACGTTGTTTCCCACAGTTGCAGAACCTAGCAGTTGAACGTTGCCAGCGACCGCTGTTACATTGTTGCCGATGTTTCCACTAATCAATACTTGTACTGCAACAGAACGAACATTGTGTGCTACGATCCCTGAAATATCAAGGCTTCCCGCTGCTGCAATCAGATCTCCATTGATCTTCCCATCAATCACAATCTGATTGGCCAAAATATAGACATCGCCATTAATTTCCCCCGATATTTCTACGCAATCGCCGAAAGCGAAGTAATCTCCCTGATGCACGACCCCTGCAGGCAAGACGATCACATTCGAAGCTTCGGCTTGCCGTTGAGTGTCCTCTGACCAAGTAGCGCTAGAAAAAAAAAGCAATACGAGAAAAATTAATCTACGCACAAAAGAACCTTTTTTTCTGTCGAAGAATTCGAATCCTGACTAAACACGAATTTATCTTTTTGATGGAAGATCTCGATCTGCTTTTGGACAAGGCCCCACACCATTTGTTCTGCGTGGGTTAGGGCATTAATATCACATTCCCTTTTTTGGTCGATTAGCTTACCAAGTTCCTCAATGTTGAACAAAGTCAGATGGGGATGTCTGCCTAACTGAGGATCGACAGTCCTTGGAACACTCAGATCAAAAATGAGCTTCGTGCTCAGATTATTTTCTTCCAGTTGTTGAGAAGATAGAACGTACTGAGTATGGTTTGTGCCGCAAATGACAAGATCATAGCCTTTCCATGCATTTAATTGAGACCAGTCAAAAATAGAAATTCCGTACTCTTGTTGAAGCTCTTGTGCAGCGAGGGTCCCGCGAGTGAAAAGGGTCAGGTCGTTGCAACGCTTTTGTTTAAAATAGGCGATCGCCTTTCGGTTGATCTCTGAATTGCCAACAAAAAGAATTTTTCTATTGTGGAGATCTTCAAAGAACCATTGGCTGATCTGCAAAATCATTCCTGGCAACACCTGTTGCTTTCTTCCAACAGCTCCTTTTGAACGGATCTGTTTTCCTATCTTTAAGCTCTTCTGAAACAGAAAATGCATGCAGCTGGGAAGCCGATAATACAGCGCTGTTGTTTCGTAAGCCTGCTTGACTTGTCGTTGAATTTCCGATTCACCGACAATGACACTGTCGAGACCAGACGTTACGGCTGCAAGATGAAAAAAACAATCAGAACCAAAAAAGGTATAGAGTTTATGTTCAAACGGCTCGGTCACTTCATCGCGAAGACAACTCAATATTCGTGTATGAGCAAAGGCTAAGTCTTCGGAGCTGAAATAAATTTCTGTCCGGTTGCATGTCGACAAAACGGTGCAACTAAGCTCTTGTGCAATACGCGTTTCTCTGGAAAGTTGACGCTGGCACGCTTTAGCCAGCATTTCCCTTAAAGATAACTCCGATGATTTATGATTAACGCCTAAAACACCAGTTCGCATAGGCAGCTCTCTTTGATTGCAACCCGTTCATTCATGTATATATAATGCGTAATTGGATTAATGCCAAATGTAAACGCTCTTGTTAGAGCAGGGCAATTCAATATCGCTTTCTGAATAAAGTAGCTCAGAAGTCGGCGTGGCCGGGGAACCTAGGAAAGGGGATGATGTCGCGGATGTTCTCCATTCCTGTTGCAAAAAGAACTAGCCTTTCGAACCCAGCTCCAAAGCCTGCGTGTGGCACGCTGCCGAATGTGCGCAGTTGCATATACCACCAATAGTCTTCCGGATTAAGTCCAAATTCAACAATCTTTTTTTCAAGGAGATCGGGTCGTTCTTCCCGTTGGCTGCCTCCGATAATCTCGCCGATTTTAGGAACGAGGACGTCCATTGCAGCAACTGTCTTCCCATCGGGATTTGAGCGCATATAAAATGCTTTGATTTTAGCTGGGTAGTCGGTGAGAATCACCGGTTTTTTGCAATACTCTTCTGCAAGGAAACGCTCGTGCTCAGATTGAAGGTCATTACCCCAAGTAACTGGAAATTGGAAGGCCTTTCCTGATTTCTGCAAAATATCAACAGCCTCTGTGTACGTCAAGTGGGCAAAAGGGGTCTCTGCGACATGCTTGAGCCGGGCTATGACGCCCTTTTCGATGAAGGCATCGAAGAAGGTCATGTCCTCTGTGCAATGGTTCAGAACGTAGTCGATGACAAATTTCAGGTAGGACTCAGCGCACTCCATGTCATCTTGAAGATCGGCAAACGCCATTTCAGGCTCAATCATCCAGAACTCGGCAAGATGGCGCGATGTGTTCGAATTTTCAGCGCGGAAAGTGGGACCGAATGTGTAGATATCGGAAAGGGCGCAAGCAAATGTCTCGCCATTCAGCTGTCCCGATACAGTCAAATAAGCAGGCTTTGTAAAGAAGTCTTTAGTGAAATCGACCGATCCATCCGAGCAGCGGGGGGGCTTGTTTACATCAAGCGTTGTAACGAGAAATTGCGCTCCTGCTCCTTCGCAATCAGATGCGGTGATGATTGGTGTATGGACATATAAAAAGCCCTGCTTTTGAAAAAAGAGATGGGTAGCATAGGCAAGGGCATTGCGCACTCTGGAGACTGCACCTTGCGTGTTAGTGCGGGGGCGCAGATGGGCAATGGTGCGTAAAAATTCGAAGGAGTGGCGCTTTTTTTGCAGAGGATAGTCTTTGGGGCATGTGCCAAATAAGGTGATCTGCTCCGCTTTGAGCTCCCATTGTTGTTTTTGTCCTGGACTTTCAACGAGTTTGCCTGTTGCGCTAATCGAAGCTCCTGTTGCTAGCTTTTCCATCAGGTCGCTATAATTAGGGAGAGCTTGCTCAGCGATGATTTGGAGGTTCGATAGTGTGGAGCCGTCATTGAGTTCGATGAAGGCAAACTTTTTTTGATCGCGTACGGTGCGGACCCATCCACAGACGGTCAGTGTTTTCCCAAGGTCCGATGGTGCAATGCGTTTGATTTTTATATGTTTCATGATTTTTTCGCAAATTTGCGCAGAGTCGCGATCTCATTTTTCCAAAGGGGCGGCCCATCGGGCGTTTCCAAGTATTTAGGAATATCGCGAATCAGCGGGTGTGTCATCATTGTTTTAAAGCAGTTCATCCCAATCTCCCCTTCTCCAAGAGGCGCATGGCGGTCTCTTCGGGATCCTAGGGGTTTCATCGAGTCGTTGACGTGGAAGGCATAAAGGTGCTTGAGGCCAACGATCTGATCGAATTGTTTGAGGGTTTCATCCCAACCTTCTTTCGTGCGGATATCATAGCCTCCTGCAAAGATATGGCATGTGTCGATGCAGACGCCGATCGGCAGTTTTTTGTGGAGGCGGTCGATCAAGTATCCGAGATGTTCAAAGCGCCATCCGACGGATGATCCTTGCCCAGCCGTTGTTTCAATTAGCAAGCGGGTATCTCCTTCAGTAATGACATCCGCAAGGTGCTCTAGGCTCTCTCCGATAGTCTTTAAGCAATCCTCTTCAGAAGAGTCGAGGGCAGCGCCTGGATGGAAATTTAAAAAGGCCAGTTTAAGTTTTTGGCAGCGAAGGACCTCTTCTTTAAAGGCTTTGCGGCTTTTGTGGAGGCCATCCGGATCAGGTGATCCCAGGTTGATCAGATAGCTGTCGTGACACATGATCTTTTTCAGCCCTGTCTCTTCTAATACTGCATACCATAGGTCCAATTCTTCGTCGGTAAAGGTTCGCCCTTCCCATCGTTTCTGGTTGCTCGTAAACAGTTGGCATGTGGTAGCTCCAATCTCATAAGCTTCGCGCAATGCATTATGGGCCCCGCCGGCTGCAGAGGTGTGGGCTCCGATTAAAAGATCTTCTGCGGGGATGGGCTTATGCATAAGATTCTCTTTCAAAAAAAGGATCATTGTAAGAGATGTTGAAGATCTTTACAATCCTCAAAAGAGCGATTTTGCTGGGCATCTTAAGTTTTGCAAACCGTTCAAGAGACCCTTCAAGGAGTTCCTATGTCCGAACAAAGTCCCGACACTTCGAAAACCGTCTCTGGCTCTTCCTTTGCCTTTTTAAGAGGAACCTTGCTGAGCCGCATTACTGGTCTTGGCAGGGATATGACGATGGCATTTTGTTTTGGAAGCGATCCAGCAATCGCAGCTTTCATGGTGGCATTTCGTTTTGCCAATTTGATTCGAAGGCTGTTTGGCGAGGGGCCTCTTCCATCTGGGTTTATTCCCCATTTTGAGCAGATCCGTTCCCATTCGCTCGAAAAAGGGGCTGAATTTTTTCGGGACCTGTTTTTTTCTTTGGCTGTTTTCCTGTTGGGTTTGATCGGTCTTGCTGAAGTAGGCTTGATCGGGTTGTGGAAATGGGGAGGGTTAACGCCCGATAACGCCCAGATCCTCTATCTGACTATCTTAATGCTTCCTGGAGTGCTATTCATCTGTTTGTTCGGCCTGAGCAGTGGGCTTCTCCAATGCGAAAAAAAATTCTTTTTAACAGGCTTTGCTCCTGCAGCGTTCAATGTCGTTTGGATAATTGCAGCCTGGATGCAAAAAGGCAAAGAGCCAATATCTGCTACAGTTGGCTTATCAGGGGCGATTGTCGTTGCTTTTTTTATCCAGTGGGTAATGGTAGCTCCTAAAGTGCTTGAGATTTTAAAAAGGTCGCTGCCCTGGAAAAGCTGCTTTAAGGTCCGCCTATTTTCTGCGGACACGGGGCTTGTGGTTAGGCCGTTTTTTCTTGGAGTGATTGGAGTCGGAGCCGTCCAAATTAACTCAGCATTGGATGCTGTGTTTGCGCGCTCTGCGTCTTTAGAAGGCCCAGCTTTCTTATGGTATGCTATCCGGATCGAACAGTTGCCCCTTGCTCTGTTTGGGATTGCTCTATCTTCAGCGTTGCTTCCTCCCCTATCTCGAGCGATCAAAGATAATCTGTTGGATCATTTTCTGCGGCTCATCCGCTTTGCCTATCGTCGTAGCTTCAGTTTGATTTTTCCGTGCGCAATGGGGATCTTTGTATTAGGGGCTTGCGGAGTCAATTTAGTCTATGGGCGTGGCGATTTTGATTCGAATGCAATCTACAACACGGTGATTTGCCTTTGGGGATATGGATTCGGCCTTGTTCCTGCAGTGTTGGTATTGTTAATGGCTCCAGTGTTCTATGCTAAGAAGGACTTTCGCACGCCAACTCTTGGAGCTGTGTATTCAGTGGCCTTTAATGCGCTAGCAACGGCATTTTTGGTTTTTGTGCTTAAATGGGGATCATTTAGTATTGCACTAGCAACAAGCGTTTGCGCATGGATGAATTATTTTTACCTTTCCTATCATATGAGTAAAAAGATCGGATCTGTATGGGATAGGAACGTGGTTCTATCGTATATTAAGACAGGATTGTGTACAGCGGTTGCAAGTGCAACAACCCTCCTTGTTGGTCGCTATCTAGTCTTAGATCCCACAGTTCCGATGCTGCTTGGTAGCGCCGATGTGGTGTTTGCGCGAAACTTCTCCGATCAACTCCTCCAATTTGTAACAATGACAGGAACGTTTGGAATCGTCTTCTTCTTTTATGCCTGGTTTTTCAATGCTTGCGATGTGTTGGAGCTGCTAGGATTGAAAAGAGGTGAACAGGGATACGGGGCAAAATCAACCTAGAGTGATTGCAGATCGGGTTTGTGGTTCGTGTTAGGAAGAAAATAGAAAGGGCGGTCTAAAAAGACCGCCCTTAAAGCTAATTAACAGATAACCATCCTAGAACTAGTTTGTGTGTGCAAGGAATTCGCAGATTAAAGGGACGTTTAAAGGAAGGGGGTGCGGGATTTGATCTAGAGCTGGGGAGATAAGCAGTTGAGCTGAGAATTTACCGGTGTCAAGGGCGATATACTCAGGTGCATTGATAGCGGTATTTTCAAGGCTTTGCTTTACAATAGGAACTTGTTGAGATTTAGGTTTGATCGAAACCGTCATTCCTGGGCGTACGAAAAAGGAGCGTCGGTCTACCTTTTTTCCGTTTACAAGGATGTGTCCATGGGAGACTAGCTGCTGAGCTGCAAAAATGGTTGGAGCTAGCTTCATGCGATAAACCATGTTGTCCAAACGGCACTCCAGGCGCTCGATAAAGAGAGTTGGGGTGTTGCCTTTGGATCGTACAGCTTCTTTGTAGTATCGGACGAGTTGGGCGTGGGGGATAAGTCCGTAGACCGCTTTGAGCTTTTGTTGCTCTTCGAGCTGAACGCCGTAGTCAGATTTTTTCTTCCGTTTACCGCCATGCATCCCAGGTGGATTTGGCTTGTGCAAAAGGGGGGTTCGCGCGCGTCCGAAAATGTTCGCTCCAAATCGTCGAGCAATGCGGTTTTTTGGGCCAGTGTATCGAGCCATTGTTTCTCCTAAAAAGATGAGCCTAATAAAAATTGATAAAGACATGAATGCTAATACACCCACTATTTTTTGTAAACATTCTGCTGAAGTGAAAATAAATTTGATTGCTAGAGAGGCAGCGGGTGCACTTTTTACTGTTTCTTATCTAATAGTTAAGATATGCTCTATCGGTCTGATAGCAATTCAATTTAAATAAAAAATTATGGACCATCAAGAAGCCTATTTTGTATTAGCCTATTATATTTTTACACCGATCGAAGATCCGAACGTAGAAGTGGCTAAACACCTTGAGTTCGTCCGCAAGCACGATATCGCCTGCCGGGTCTACATATCGGAAGAGGGGATCAACGGCCAGATGAGCGCCCATCAAGGAGATGCAGAACTGTACATGCAGTGGCTGAAAAGCGACCCCCGCTTTGCTGAGGTCTCTTTTAAGGTCCATTCCCATTCTGAACATGTATTCCCACGAGCAGCCGTCAAATATCGGAAACAGCTTGTAGCCTTGGACGAACAGGTCGATTTTTCATTGGCTGGGAAACATGTCTCTCCTGAAGAGTGGAAGCAGATGCTGTTGAGCCGTGATGAGAATACCGTTCTTATTGATGTGCGCAATGATTATGAGTGGGAGATCGGACATTTTAAAGGGGCTGAGCTGCCAAAACTTGATACATTTCGTAGGTTCCCTGAGTACGCGCGTCAGTTGAAAGAACAGTGCAATCCTACATCGACTAAAGTGATGATGTATTGCACCGGAGGAATCCGCTGCGAACTCTACTCCGCTCTCATGAAGAAAGAGGGATTTCAAAATGTCGTTCAGCTAGAGGGTGGCGTGATTAATTATGGCCTTAAAGAAGGTAGCGAGCATTGGAGAGGCAAGCTGTTTGTCTTTGATGACCGCCTCGCCGTTTCCATTGATGGTAAAGATGATGCTCAGACCATCAGTTCCTGCAGGCATTGCAATCAGTCTTCCGATGTCTATTACAACTGTGCGAATATGGATTGTAACGAGTTGTTCTTGTCCTGTCCCTTATGCGCTGAGAGGTTTCAGGGGTGCTGTTGCACGGACTGCCAATCGGCGCCCCGTTTGCGCCCGTTTGTTAAAACAGAAAAGCCCAAGCCTTTTCGTAAAAAACATCTGATTACTCAGAAGAAATCATAAGGCAGATAGATTGGCGTTGTTCTCTAATTGCGCGCAATAAGATCATTAGCTCTCAGGTCATATTTTTACTTCCTTAGCTTGATGGTAGCGGCTTAACTATCTAAGTTTCAGGGTGCTTGTTTAAATTTCTTCGGTGTTCCTGTCATATCGACCCTATGATGCTGTTCTTCTGTCTTTAATCTGTATGTATAGTAATTTAAATTTAGATTTTTAATCAGAGAATCCGGATAGTTATCTTAGAGAAATAGGGGAAGAGTTCAAGGTCACAATCGCAGCGGTATTCTATGCATGCAAACGACTAAAGATCATATTAAAAAAAAGACACCCTTCTGTAAGGAACGAGACGAGAATCAAAGAGAGGAATTCCAAAAGAAGCTAGCCCAGATT
>CAZOKX010000034.1:0-19928 GCA_964580785.1 uncultured bacterium | reverse complement strand
GGTTGGACAGCACACTGATGCTCATCTGAAAAACCCATTATTCAGGTTAATATTGCTCGGATAGCTTACTCCTTCATGACGACGTAAATACTCGAGGAATTTTTCTGCATCTTTCTCTGAAAAAAACGAAGTTTCAGCACAGTGAAATTGCCAACCATTTGATGTCTGCACAACCTCAAACGGCGAGATAATTCCTGATTTAGGACAATAAACATTAATTAACGAAGGATTTTTTACATTTTCAGACATATTATATTTCAGATTGTCACACTAAAATATAATATATAAGACTAATTCATAATTAGTTCAATAGAGCAGAAATCAACAAACAGCGATGCAACCTTTGTGTCGAAAAATCCCCACTTTAGAACGGGGTTTTTTAATGCGAATTTCAACCTCACATCCCAGCAAAAAGAGGTAGTGCATAAGAGAATCAGCACTAAATGCTGAGAGTTTTCCTGAAACAAGCATGGAAACTTTGGATTGAGAAATCTCAAGTCTTTTTGCGACCTCCTGTTGAGATAACCCACTTTTTTTAATGAGCCCGCTTACTTGATGTAATAATTTAGCTCGAGCCAATAGCTCTTCAGATTGCTCTCTTCCAAGAGCTTCAAAAATATTGCCTTCGGTGACTTCATAATCAGGTTCTTTGCTCATATGTCTCCTTTTTTCTTTTTCCAAAGCTTATATAACTCCTCGGCTAGCTTAAGCCTTGAGTGAATCAAATCCATGTCTTGCTTTGGGGTTGTACTACCTTTTTTGCTCTTTTTCTGGAAGGCGTGCAACACAACAATTACCTCTGAGAATCGAACTGTATAGACCGCTCTAAACGTGTCACCTTTGTGATCCTGAACCAACTCTATAACATTTGCGCTCCCGAACCCACTTAAGGTCTTCCCTATATCTGGGTATTCTCCGATTTGGGCCTGGTATAATCCAAATCCAAAATCGTCTATCACATCAGACGGCATCTCTAAGAGATCTCTTTTGGCCGATGCCACCCATAGTACTGGGCGGGGAGCCTGACTCTCATCCATTCTTTCTCCTGATTATATCAATATTGATATTAATTAGCTATGAAGTGTTGTATATAACTGACAATCAGAGGTCAAAACCTCTCATTCTATCAAGGATTTTTTAAGTATTGATAGACCGTTTCCCTCGTAATCCCAAAGTCCTTAGCAACCCTGGTTTTGGGTATCCCTGTACGGACGAGGCCTTTTAACTCGACAATTTGTTCGTCTGATAGAGCTGGTTTTCTGCCTCTGTAAACACCACGCTGCTTAGCAAGGGCAATCCCCTCTTTTTGACGCTCTCGAATCAAAGAACGCTCAAACTCGGCAAAGCTTCCCATCACATTGAGCAATAAATTAGCCATCGGGGAATCATCCCCAGTAAACGTAAGAGACTCTTTTATGAATTCGACACGCACTCCTCGTCCCGTTAAAGTTTTTACAATTTGTCGCAGGTCTTCCAAATTTCTTGCCAAACGATCCATGGAGTGAACAACCACAACGTCCCCTTCTCTTGCAAAAGTTAGCAAAGCTTCTAGTTGGGGTCTTTGAGTGTCTCTACCCGATGCCTTATCGGTGAAAATGCGATCCAATTGAATATTTTCTAATTGCCGTTCTGGATTCTGGTCGATGCTACTCACTCTGACGTAGCCTATTTTTTGTCCTTTCATTGTTTCTCCTCAAACGAAAGGAAAGAGTCTAAGACATGCTCACAAAAATGTCAATAAATACAGAAAAACAACCCTATTCTTACGTATTCGCAGTTGTTGATTTAGGGTATACCCTAATCTTTCGCAGTAGACATCGATTGCAACCAATAAGAAACGCCTGCAAGAAACCATTCTTTTAAATTGATGCCATCTTTGACAAAGGAATCTGCCGGCGATTTATTGGAATCAGCAGGCCATGCTCGAAGATTGGGAAAATTAGAACGCCAATAATCATACCGCTTTCGGCCAGCCTCATCACAATCGAGGCTGTACAAGATCAGTTTTCTTGCTTTCAACCACTCGGCAATAACCATGTCTGGTTCTTTAGAGGCACCTCCTAAAGCAATACAGGTGCAACAGTCACCTATTTCTTGAACAAGGAGCATGGCGTCCAACTCAGCTTCTACTATGAGAACTGTCTGATTCGTTCTTAAGCCGTAAAAAGGAAAAGCACGAGAGCCTCCACTCACTTCATGATACTTTTTGTATTTATCACCCTCATGCCAATCGGCTCGCCTAATTTTGATTTTGTTAGGAGTTCTAGTCTCATTAGCCAGAAAATCAAATGAAGGAATCACAATGCCTTTTGGAAGACACATCTTTTGAGAGTTCTTTGTTTCCTCTAACCCCCATTCAGAAAGCCTTGGAAATTGGTTTACGGGATTCCATCCAACCCGATAAGTCCTTATCGTCTCCTCCTTCAGACCTCGATCTTCTTGCATCCTTTTCAACTGATGCTCATCTGAAAAACCCATTATTCATGTTATGAAACAAAAACTGATGTCAGTTAGAGACAAATTGCTTTTGCGAAAAAGATCTCTTATCGAAACGGTTAACGATCAACTCAAGAATATTTCACAGATCGAACACACACGCCACAGAAGTCCACAAAATTTTTTGGTCAATCTACTGGCCGGAATCGCTGCCTATGATCTTCAACCGAAAAAACCCTCTTTGAATTTAGAGGGGTTGGACAGCACACTGATGCTCATCTGAAAAACCCATTATTCAGGTTATTAACCTCAATCCACTAAACCCATTATTGAGGTTGATAAGAAAGAGAAGGTTAATAAAAAATTTTTTAATTAATTATTTTTAAGAAACCCTAGGATTACATCGCGTGTATATAGGAGGTTTTCATCTGTATGTGCACTCGAAACAAACCATGCTTCATAAGCTGATGGAGGGGCATAGACCCCCCTTTCAAAAAGATATCGGAAAAGGGCTTTGAATTTAGCCTCGTCCATCCTGGCTAGGTCCTCCTTGCTCCTGACTTCCGTAACGCCAAAAAAGAGGGTAAACATCGAGCCTATTCGCGTTAATAGAGCTCGAATTTTGTTCTGTTCTAGGTAATGCTCGATCGGATCGGTAAGCAATCGGGTCTTTTTCTCCAAGTTCTCGTAAAATCCTTCCTGTTCGATATGGGAGAGAGTCTCTATGCCTGCGCACACGGCAACGGGATTGCCAGAAAGGGTCCCTCCTTGATAAACAGCACCGATCGGCGCGATCATCTCCATGATCTCTTTTTTTCCCCCAAAAGCTGCAGCGGGATATCCCCCGCCAATCACTTTACCAAGACATGTAAGATCGGGCTTAATCCGGTAATAATCTTGGGCTCCTTTTAATCCAACGCGAAAGCCCGTAATCACCTCATCGAAAATGAGCAGGGCGCCACATGCTGCAGTCTCTTCGCGGAGCATGTCGAGAAATCTTTGTTCAGCAGGAACAACGCCCATGTTGCCGGCTATTGGTTCGAGAATCACAGCAGCGATACTGGGATGGTTGCGAATGTACCTGCGGCATGTGACTAGATCATTGAAGGGCAAGCAGACTGTGTGTTGAATGACAGAATCAGGTATCCCTGCAGAAGTTGCCTTAGGAAGATGGGTAGCTCCCGATCCAGATTGAATGAGAAGGCAATCGGAATGGCCATGGTAGTGGCCACTGAATTTCACAAAGGTATTACGTCCTGTAAACGCGCGGGCTAAACGGACGGCGCTCATGGTTGCTTCGCTTCCTGATGAAACAAAGCGGAGTTTCTCCATGGAAGGCAGATGGGTGTTGATTTTTTCAGCAAGGAAAAGCTCATAAGGTGTAGCAATGCCAAAAGACGATCCCCTCTGTGCTTGCTCGCAGGCCCGCTTTACCACTGCTGGGTGCGCGTGTCCCAAAATTAATGGCCCCCAGCTCAAGCAGTAGTCGATGTAGGCGTTTCCATCGACATCCCAAATCATATCTCCTTTCCCCTTTTCAATGATCATTGGGGTCATATCGAATCCCTTGAATGCCCGAACGGGAGAGTTGACGCCGCCCGGCATCCGTTTTAAGGAAGCTGCATAAATCTGGTCTGATTTAGAGCGCGCTGTGATCATCATAATACCTCATTGGAAAATTGAGATTATGATGATTATTTGATTTTTCATCCAAAAAAAAACCCTCTCCGCAAAGAGAGGGTTTTTGCCATCGGTGTTAACTTAGGTCAACACAGACTAAAACATCAGACCAGCTTTTACGCTTAAGCCTTGGAAGCTCAAGTTACCAGAATGGTCATCATTGAGGTCAAAGAATTGGTTTTGGTTAAACCAAATTTGCTCTTCCCATCCAGCTTGGAGATAGAATGCATAATCTCCAACGAAGAATGTTGTATCGTAACGAAAACCAATACCTAATTCTAACACTTCAGTGACTGTAAAGAAGTGGTTATTATTATGCATTGTCTGATACTTAAGCACGCTTGGAGTTCCAAAAGAATCTTTCCGGTGATTATCGAAATCGCTCCATAATGCAGAAATAGCGAAATCTCCGTAAAGACCCCAATGTTTAGTGAAGTACCAAACAGTATCTAAACCTGTTCGGATACCAAAACCTAAGAAATCCTGCTCCATATGAACACGGTATTCGCTTCCAGAAACACCAACGACCTCGCCATATTTTGCATCGTAGTTTTGGTCAATCCAACCAAATTTAAACCCAAAATGTGGCCTAAGTGTTAGGTAACGGCTGATAAAGTAATTTCTTCCTAACTCAAGATCCAATGCATTAAAGCGCATATCCCAATGTCCATGAGCGCTCCCTGTTGGACTAGTAATAAGCGCTGCAGCAGATGAAGATCCAACCGGATCAACTAAGGAAGGTGTCCAAGAACCATAAATGACATTGTTTGCTGATGCACTTGTATGGCTACTGTTATCAAATTCATTTAACCATGTCCAATTTGCATACAGATCCCAACCATCATGGCGGAACTTCAAACCGAAACCTAATTTAAAACCAGGTTCCCAGTCAAAGCCAGGTTCTTTTACGCTTCCATGAGAAGCATCAGCTATACCAGGAGCGATTCCTGTTGTAGCATAATCAATTCCATCTTGATAAGCTTTCCAATAAATGAACTCAGCTGTAACAAATGGATCTGCTGCGTGAGTTACCTTTGGCTGTGCCTCAGGCGTAATCTCACGAGAGGGCATTGTGTAGCCACCATCTGGTGCATTCTTAGCCTTTTGTCCATTCCCATTTTGTCCATTCTGAGCAGCAACATATCCACTGGATTGTTGTGCAAAAGAACGCTCCGCCGCCGCATGCTCATTATGAGCATCAGCAAAGAGAGCTGCAGCTCCCATGCTGAGGAAAGGCGCAGTTAAAAGTGCAAATTTCTTCATACCGTACCCCTATAGTTGGTATTCTCTAATTCGTATCGTAAGAAATCGAAATAATTATTTCCAAGATTTTTTTTCCCAATGGATGAAATTCCTTCATTGACCTTCATATTTTCATAGGGCAAAATGGAAAAAACATTTTTTCTCGTTTGCGATGCTACGACACTTAAAGTCTCTGTTTTTTTTCTTTTCCTTCCTTTTCTTTCCGCTTACTTTGCGGGCGGCTGGTGTGAACTACTCTGTAGAGTTCGAAGGATTGAACGATGATAGAACACTCAAAGCAATCAAATCGGTTTCCCAGCTGACATCTCTTAAAAAAAGACCTCCTGCTTCGATGAATGCGCTCCGCTATCGCGCAGAATCGGATATTCCCGAATTGACTAAAGTCCTGCATGCGCACGGATACTATGAAGCTAAAGTCAATATCCGTGTTCAAGAGATTTTAAATCAGGTGCATGTATTTGTATTGATCGAGCCAGGTCCTGTCTATTGCTTGGAAAAATACAAGATCCATCTCTACTGTGAATTTCCGGATGAGCCAGAATGCCTCTGTCCCGTATCGTTAGACAAGATCAGTGTGAAGATTGGCAAACCCGCATTAACGGAAAACATCTTAAGTTCTGAACTTAAGCTGCTCGAATCGCTTTCTGAATGCGGGTTTCCCCTTGCAAAGGTGGATGATCGAGAGGTCATCGTTGATGGAAAAACAAAAAGTGTCCGTGTGCGTATTGCTGTCAAAAGAGGCCGAGAAGCTGCATTCGGCTCTTTAACAATCGTCGGGCTAGACAAAGTCAAACCGCTCTTCATAGAAAGAAAGATCGATTGGATCCAAGGGGAAACCTACGATAGTGCTCTTGTCGAAAAAACTCAAGACGCCATTCTCGAATCTGGACTCTTTAGTTCTGTGTTGATCACTCACGCAGATACGATCAATCCTGATGGAGAGATCTCCATGAAGATTGAAGTGAGCGAGACCAAACACCAAAGCGTTAATGTGGGCGTCAGCTACCAGACTGTGTTTGGCCCTGGTATCACGTTTGGCTGGGAAAACAGAAATGTAGGCGGTATGGGAAGACGCTTGAGCTTCCAAGGAGACATCACCCGGATCAGCCACACAGGAAATGCGATGTACGCCCATCCTGATTTTTTACAGATTGGGCAGGATTACATCTGGCAAGCTCAGGCCATGCATGAATCGCTTTTTGCCTACTCGATGCGTTCCTACAATCTCATGAACCGCTTAGATCGAAGACTGGGGGAGCATGTCCGATTTTCATTAGGAGCCCAAGGAGAGAGGCTCTACGTAACAGCAAGCGTCCATAATGGTAACTATTGGTTGTTTGAACTTCCGCTTTATGTGCGCTACAGCACTGCAAACGACCTTCTCAATCCAACCCAAGGGATTACATTTGAGTACACGACAACACCTTCGTTAAATGTGACTGACGGAAAAGATTTTTACCTGATCAACCAACTTTCTGAAAGCATCTATCATTCTTTAAACGCGGACGAATCGATTGTGTTTGCTCAACAACTAACTTTAGGGTCCATTTTGAGCCAGAACTTAAACGCTGTTCCCGTTTCTAAACGCTATTTGGGCGGGTCTGAACAGGAACTTCGCGGGTACCGATACAGAACAGTCAGCCCTCTTGATGATCGAAAGCCGATTGGCGGAAGATCGGCCATCTATTTCACTTTAGAAACCAGGTTCCGCGTGACTAAGAAGATCGGCCTTGTCCCATTTTTCGATATCGGCAGTGTCTATGAAACAATCCTTCCAACATGGCATGGGAAATGGTTTAAATCAACCGGCCTTGGACTCCGCTATTTTTCGTTTATGGGGCCGTTTAGAATTGACCTCGCTTTTCCTTTAAATCGCCGAAAAGGGATCGATCCTGTATACAAGATATTAGTAAGCATTGGTCAAACCTTTTAAGAGCAGATCAGACATGGGACGTTTCATTCGACTCTGTACGCACCTTCTAATTATGAGCGTGATTTTTGTTCTTCTTTTACTATGCATTGCATTAACAATGGTTCAGACCAATTGGGTAAAAGGGAAGATCACCACATTAGCGATCAAAGCGCTGCGGGAAAATGGTGTCCATGCAAAAATCGAAGGTTTAGAGGGGATGCCCCCCTTCTCCTGGAAGGCAGAACGGATCGAGTTGAATTTTTCAGAAGGTCAAGCCTTAATGTTTGAGCATGTAGTTTTACGCCTGGCATTTTTCCCGCTTCTGCGCGGCCGCCTAGTAGTTGATTATTTAAATGCTGATTGCGCCGAATACCAATTTTTTCAATCTGCGCCTACAGGAGGAATGAAAAGCTTGAGCTGGGAGGCTTATCAAAAAACCCTACAAGATAAAATCAGACAGCTGACTCCCCTTTTCCATCTTTCTATCCGACGCCTGAATATTGACCATTTCCATACTCACAATCTCAGCACAGACAAACATCTCAATTTCTCCTTTGAAGCTAACGGCAAATGGGAAAAAAACAACTCGGAGTTTTTGCTTTCATGCAAAATTGATTCTCTTGCTAATCAGGAAAATGAGAAAGCAAGAGGTTCTGTTAATTTTAATCTTGAGTTCTTTATTCACGGAAACAAAGAGCTCAAGGTGATCAACACAGCATTGAAGGGACATATCGGTGCTGTAGAAAACTTGCCATTTGCTCCTCCGTTACTTATCAAAGGAGACGCTCTTGTCGAAATCAAGCTCAAAGGGCCTTGGCAAACCTGGGAATCTTTAGTTTGGAACACGTCCTCTTCTTCGCTTCCCCTTCAAGGCAAAGTCCGCGGCCGATTTGGGAACGTAAACCTGCCTGAACTTTCCCAGGCATTGATGACTGAGCAGAAAGAAGCTTCAGACTTAATGCAAGACCGCATTAGTCGAGATTGGCTTGTCTCCTCTCAATTCACACTCTCTTCCAAACGTATTTGCTTCATTGAAAAATTGCAGCTCTATTCGAACCTTATTCAACTGCATGCTAAAGGAACACTTCTCCCCGATCTAAAGCAGAGCAAGGGAATTATCACTTACTCCATCCCCGACCTTTCATCTTTTTCTCCCCTATTTCATGCTGAACTCTCGGGAAGAATCTACGGAAAAGGGTTCTATCACCAGGGCAATCTGAAAACAATTTTGGCAACATCAGCTCTTATGATTAATCACTACTCGATTGAAGCTGTGCGGACCCATTTTCAAGCGAAAAAAGTTGCCTCTGCGTGGGCTGGAATTTTAAAACTTAATACTGAAGAGGGTGTTTTGCCTTTTGATGGTACTTTTGTCTTTACTTGGGAACCAGATCAGTTCCTCGACTTATCCGATATATCCCTTGACGCTCACGAATCCTCAGTAAAAGGGAACTTAACAGTAGAACTTTCCGATCACCTTTTAAGCGGGTCCCTCTACGCGCAAGTGCGCCATTTTACCCAGTTCTCCCCCTTTTTCCCAACAGCAAATGCTGACGGCAGTTTCGGCGTAGAAATGATCTTTTCCCATGGCAATCACGCAAAAGATGCGCAGAATATGAGGATCAATTTTCTATCTAAAAACATCCGTTTTTCAGACTACTTGATTGATGATATGAGCCTTTCTGCTGATATCATTGATCTCTACAATACTCCACAGGGCAGCCTGGAAATATTGGCCGAGAAGATTTTTACGCCTCAAATTTATTTAGAGCAAGCCTTCCTGAGGACCCACTCCAATAATGAGACCTGGCCCTTCCTCTTAAATGTGCAAAGCTCTGCCAGTGAACCCTGTAATTTTAATGCAGCGGGAATTTGGAAAAAGAAAAACGACTCGTTCTTTTTTCAGCTCGACCAAGTCAATGCGGAAATTGCCGATCAGCCGATCATTTTAGAAACTCCTTTCAGAATCGGTTGGGAACCCTCCCAGCTCCTCATCTCTCCTTCTAATTGGAGGGTTGGCAATGGCTTTCTATCGGCATCAGCATCCTTCGCAACAGACCAATTCCTTGCCGCGCTTGAAATGGAGCATTTTCCCCTTCCAATCCTTTCACTTATTAAACCTCAGTTCAATCTGCAAGGATCTCTCACAGCGCGAGGATTCCTTGATGCGACCCAGGATAACATTCAAGGAACGCTGAACATGGTTTTGGAAGAGGCAAACATCCTTCATTACGGCAAAAAAAAACCTTGGCGCGCCAAAGGTTCTTGCCAAGCGCATCTCGACCACAGCATGCTTCAAATCCATACTGACCTGCATGCGGTCGGAGATCAATTTCTCGATTTTTCCGCATCCATTCCCCTGACCTACCAGCTTTATCCATTTCAGATTGCTATTGACGACGCGCATCCTTTAAGCAGTGAGCTTGTTGCGGAAGGGAAGATCCAAGATATTTTTGACTTTGTTAACATCGGCACCCAACGCATTACCGGTTTCGTCTCATGCCGCCTCTTTTTTTTTCAAACACTTGATCGCCCTTCTTTGCAAGGACAAATCGAGTGGCAGAATGGCACATATGAAAACTATTACACCGGGACCCAATTAAGAGACATCCAAGCTCAAGCTGAAGCGCTTAACCAGGAAATCCACCTAATCTGCATGACAGGACGCGATGAAGAAAAAGGAGAGCTGAAAGCAAAAGGGACAATGCAGGTGAAGTCAGAATCCCAGTACCCGTATGCAATTACCAGTAAATTCAGTAACCTGCATCTCCTCCGCTTTGATACGATTGATTGCTACTTAACCGGCTCCTTATATCTTACAGGATCGACCCAGTCTGCCTTAGCACAAGGCAATCTCATAGTCCCTTATGCAACGATCCATATTCCCGACCACCTCCCCTATGAAATCCCCCAAGTGCCCGTTACCTATATCAACAGACCCTCCTTTCTCAACATTTCGCAGATCGGTCCCCTCCGTGTTTTTCCCTTTCATATCGACCTTGAGCTGACCGCAGATGAAGGTGTTCACGTGGAAGGAAAAGGGCTCTCTTCCGAATGGGAAGGCTCGGCTCGATTGACAGGCACTAATACAGCCGTCGCTGCTAATGGATCTCTATCACTTTTAAAGGGCGAGTATCTTTTTTCTGGTAAAGTCTTCAAACTAACAGAAGGCAAAATCGTCTTTAATGATAAGCCCATTCCAAGCACTTATCTTAATTTAAGCGGTAACCTGACTCTGTCCAATATGGAGGTGACAGCCCAACTTCGAGGCCCCCTCTCTTCGCCCCACCTAACCTTCCAATCCAACCCCCATATGGCGACAAGTTCAATCCTTGCCAGAATCTTGTTCAATAAAGACATCTCCGATATCTCCCATCCTGAAGCGCTACACCTGGCAAACACACTGATGTCTCTTTCAGGAGGCGCTGGGCCTGACGTGCTTGAAGCCATTCGTAAAAGCATCGGCGTTGATCGGTTGACAATTGTTTCTACAAGCGCTGGATCGGAACAGATTGCCGTGCAAATCGGAAAGTACTTAGCCAAAGGGGTCTTAGTCACCCTGTCTCAAAGTGCGACAAGCAGTCAAGTAGTCGTTGAAGTAGAACTCAATAAGGGATTTATTTTCCAAGCAGAAACGCAAGAAGAAGAGGGAAAGTTTTCTTTAAAATGGCGCAAAAATTATTAGATATAATTGATAGCGAAAAGCTGCAATCGTTTGATGGAAGAGGTGTGTTGTCAATCTTTGGAGATACCATTATTGTCCGCCGAGATTGGTTTCTTCAGATTTTGGGTGTTTCTTGAGCCTGTTCATTTTCTCGTGGAAAGCTTCGACGTAGGTGTAGATCACCGGTGTGAGGTAGAGGGTGAGAACTTGGGAGACGAGAAGCCCTCCCACGATCACGATACCCAATGGACGGCGGCTTTGTGCTGTCATGCCTCCAATTCCAAGGGCGATCGGAACTGCGCCCATTAGTGCTGCAAATGTTGTCATTAGGATCGACCTGCACCTAACCATGCAGGCATGGTAGACTGCATCATGGATCGACTTATTTTCATGGAGCCGGGACTCATTGGCAAAGTCGATCATAATAATTCCGTTTTTCAAGACGATTCCAAGAAGCATGATCAGTCCGACAAAAGCGTAGAGGGAAAGGGTTTCCCCGAAGATCATGAGACTCAAAAGTCCTCCTAAGGCAGCAGGCGGCAAAGTGGACATAACTGTGATTGGTGGATAGAAGTTTTCATAGAGGATGCCGAGGATCACGTAGATAATAAAGATGGTGATAATGAGCAGATATTGTAGGTTGGCAAAGGAAGACTGGAACACGTTGGCTGCACCTTGAACGCTGCCAAAGACTGTCGGCGGTAAGATCTCGGATGCTGCCTTTTTCACTTCACTAAGTGCTGTCTCTAGAGAGGCGGCTCCCAGATTAAAAGAAATCGTTGCTGAGGGTAGTGTATTGATGTGGTTTACAGTAAGCGGGCCGACCGATTCGGAAATCCGAGTAATGGAGCTTAAAGGAACCAAATTGTTTGTTGAGGAGCGCAGCCAGAGCTGTTTTACTTGGGCAGGTTCGCTATAAAACTTTGGAAATGTCTCCATGATAGCATAGTATTGGTTATCAGGCATGTTAATGGGAGATAAGTTGATACCGCCATAAGCTAAGCTGAATGCGTTTTCGATATCGTAGGCGGTGATGTTATAAATAGATGCGCGGTCCCTCAAAATTTCAATGTTGAGTTGTGGCTGGGTGATATCGAGGTCACTTACGACATCTTTGATTGAAGGGAGTTTTTTCAATGCCTCTTCTAATTTTGGAGCATACTCATACAGATCGGTTGAATTTAAGCTTTGAACGGTAAACTGATAAGCCGCTTTGCTATCGACTGCACCAACTTGAAGATTGATTAAAGGCATTGGTTTTAAAAAAGTTTTGGCTCCAGGAATTGAGTTCATTTTTGGATAGAGATCTTTCAAAACTCCTGCAAGAGGTAAACGGTCTTGCAGGCGCTTGAGATGGATATAAAGGATCCCTTCATTGTCCTGAGGATAGCCTCCAACAGCAGCAACTTTTGTCACATTGGCGTCGTGAACAGCTATTTTCGCTAACTGTTCCATGTAGTCGCCGAGAATGAATGGAGAGGTGCCGTTTACTGTTTGGATGTAGGCCTCAATAAGTCCCAAATCATCGGGGGGCAAAAAGTCCTTGGGGAGCTTAGCTAGAAGCAATAATGAGGCTCCGAGGCTCAATGCTCCGACGCTAAGAATTGTTTTTTTATGGTTCAGTGACCATTCGAGGGTTGGCCCATAGATGTCGAGGATTTTTTGATTAAAGGCATCAGAAAATTTTTCAATGGTATTCTTTTTTTTCCCTTCGACACGGACTGGAATGAATCGACTGCATAAAAGCGGCGTTAGTGTCAGGGAGATGACCCCTGAAACAGCGACCGCAATAACGATCGTCATCGCAAATTCATGTAGGATTCTTCCGATAATCCCTTCCATAAAGATAAGAGGTATAAACACTGTACAAAGGCAAAGGGTCATCGATAAGATCGTAAGGCCGATCTGTTTCGACCCGTTCAGAGCAGCTTGCAGTGGAGACTCTCCATGCTCGACGTGGCGGACAATATTTTCAAGGACGACGATTGCATCATCGACGAGGAATCCGATTGCAAGCGTAATGGCGAGCAAAGAAAGGATGTCAATAGTGAATCCGAGTTTGAGCATAATAATAAAGGTTGCAAGAACTGACATTGGGATGGCAAAAACTGGAATGACCGTATCTCGGACTTTTCCTAAATAGAAAAAGATCACAAGAACAACAAGAATGAGAGCAATGCAAAGCGTAAGCTGGACATCGTGGACAGATTCCCAAATATATTCAGATTGGTCATACATTCGGACCAATTCGACAGAAGCGGGAAGTTCTGACTGCAGTTGAGGGAGGAGGTCGTTGACCTGTTGGATCACTTGCAAGGTGTTTGCGCCAGGCTGTTTGCGTATAGCTATAGCAACCATGGGAGATGATTCCTCGTTTTCGAAGTAGGAAAAGTACATCTTATCGTCTTCAATACTATCGATTGCTTTTCCAATATCGCGGAATCGGGTAATCGAGCCGTTATCATTTTTAATGATGATCGGGTCGTAAACATCAGCACTGAAAAGCTGGCCTTGAATATCGACGGTGAATTCACGGGAAAAGCCATAAAGTGTTCCAGTTGGCAGATAGACGTTTGCTGCTTTAATGGCTTCGCCTACATCGTTGATCCCAATTCCTCTAGCAGCCATTTTTTGAGGATCGACCCTTAAGCGGACGGCATAAGGGCTGCCATAAGTTTGGACCTGGGAAACGCCTTCGAGGATGCTCAACCGTTGTCCTAAAATAACGTCGCCGTAGTTGTACAAATCGCTAAGGCTCATATCGGGAGACTTAATAACAAAGATCAGGATGGGTGTCGAAGTGGGGTTTACTTTGCTGTAGGTCGGAGAATAAGGCAAGTCCTGAGGCAACTGGGCGCTTGCAGCGTTAATGGCCGACTGGACATCGGGCGCAGCTACATCGACACTCCTATCGAGGACGAACTGGAGGACGATGCTAGCGCTTCCTGTGTAGCTTGTGGACGAGATTGTTTGGATCCCTTCAATCGATGTAAATTGCCTTTCAAGGGGAACGACGACGTTGTTTGCGATTGTTTGAGGGTCTGCTCCTGGATAGTCGATGCTGACTTCAATCGTAGGATAATCGACATCGGGCATATCGCTGATCGGAAGGGCTTGGTAGCTTAGAACCCCGAAAAATGCGAGCGTAAGCATGACGAGAGTTGTCATAACGGGGCGATTGATGAAGGGCGTTGATATGTTCATATGGGGTTATTCCCTTTTATAGTGGAGATTGATAGGCCGGTTGCTGAGGCTCTGGCGGCGCTTTTGTGGCGATCTGTACTTTCATCCCGCTATGGATATTGAGCTGCCCTTCAACAACGATTTGATCATTGGGGTTGATCCCGGCTAAGACTACTGTCTGTTCTCCAAACCTCTGGCCGATTTGGACCGGTCGTTTATCAGTTGTGCTGTCTGACTTAACGACATAGACGTAATGGCCCGATTGTCCTACCATGACCGATTGGGTCGGAACAACGAGGGCGCTATGGAGTTCATCGAGAATAACGCGTACGTCGACAAAATGTCCTGGCCACAGGAGCTTTTCTTCATTAGCAAAGGTCCCTTCCATCAGGATGGCGCCCGTACTTTGGTTGACCTGGTTATCGATGAGGGTCAGCTCTCCTTCAAATGGTTTGGTATGGGAAGGTTCTGTAAACACTTGTAATTTGAGATTTTTTGCTTTCTGTTTCATTTGAATTGTTGTGAGATCAGTCTCTGGAACAAAAAAATCGACATAGATCGGCTGGATCTGGTTCAGTGTCACTAAATTAGTTCCTGAGTTAGCGTTGACATAGTTACCTGGTTTGACGAGGAGCTGCCCTGTTACGCAATTCATCGGAGCGCGGATGAAGCAGTATTCGAGGTTGATCTTGGCCGTTTCAATCGCAGCTTGGTTCTGTTTAATCATTGCTTCATCAGCAAGCACGTTAGTGACATATTGGTCGTAGTCAAGTTGTGAAATGAAGTTTTCTTTGACAAGAGAGGCATACCGCGTTGTCGTATCTCGCGCATATTCCAAATTGGCATATGTTTCAGCTAAAACCCCTTCTGCTTTGGCAAGCTGGGCTTCGTAGGGCCTTGGATCGATCACAAGGAGGAGGTCCCCTTCTTTAACAGCTTGTCCTTGCTCGAAAAATTGACTCGTCATGATTCCGGAAACTTGTGCCATCAAATCGACGCTGACATAAGCTGTGACATGGCCTGTATAATCCAGATAAAGGGGAACATTGCATGTCGTAGGAGTTGCGACGGTTACTTGATGTGGAGGAGGAGGAGGGGGCGGCGTTTTTTCACACCCTGCACAAGTTAAAAGTGTTGCAAACAGTAAATACTTTTTCATTTCGTTTCCTCAAGCGTGATAGATGTGGGAAGATACGTCGGGGACACCATCCCCGTTGAATATGCAAGATTTGCAAGCGATGTGAACCACTGCTGGATCGCATTGGCCTCAGTTGCTCGCGCATCGGCAAGCGAGCTTTGTGCCGAAACAACATCAAGGATGGTATTAGTTCCTTCTTTGTATTTTGCAAGCGCTACCGTGTACTGCTCTTCAGAAGCAGCTAAAAAAGCGATTGCGAATTTGAGCGTGTTATAAGCAACTTTTACGCTGGAATAATAGGTCGTAATCTGTTGGATAACACCGATCTGAGAGTTTTTCATCTCCTCCTCAGCGGCTTTTTTATTTGCCTTGGCAATTTTGATTGCATTGCGATAATAGTACCCAGAGAAGATCGGCATGCTGACTCCGATAGTGCTTTGGAAATTGTATTGATCGTGGAGTCCTCCGTCAAAGTAGCTTTTGCCCAGTTCAAAGTTATAGTTTACCTGTGGCAAGAATTGCCTTTGCGCTGCTTTCAACTGCTGTTCATAAGAACGGAGGTTTGCTTCTGCTGCAAGGAGATCAGGTCTATTTTGCAGGCCAAGCGCGATCATCTCATCAAGAGGGGGTAGGAGGTCCGTGTCGGGAAGATCGGTCGGAAGACCTAGAGTGTCTAAGTTCATGTTCGCCGGCAGGCCCATGCTGGCTAAAAGCTGAGCATAGGTGGCTTGAACATTTTGTTGCTGCGCACAGAGGCTTGTTTGGTTTTGCAACAGCTGTGTCTGCGCTTGCAAGAAATCGGAGATATCTTTGACACCAGCTATTAATCCTGCTTCAGCAACGTCGAACGTTGTCTGAGCTGTTTCGACGTTAGCTTGATCTGCAACATAGAGTTGCTTTTGATACATGTAGTTATAAAAGTTGTTCATGATGGTCTGAATCAGGATCTGGATTGCATTATTGTGTGTCCAGTCAGCATTATAGAGGGCTTGCCGGTAGGATTCCGTTGTGGCCCTGAGAGTCCCGAAGTCGAAAACCAGGTAAGAGATCTGGAGCTGGGGACCGTAAACGGAGTAATAAACGTCTGTGACAGAAGCCGGGGTTCCAGCCCCTATCCCAGAAGTGACGTTTGTAACGAAAGTGGGCTGGCGGGCTCGCAGAAAGCTAAAGTTACCTGTGAATTGGGGGAAAAACTGGCTCTGCGACTGTCCCCATTGCGCAGCAGCAGATCGGGCTTGAGCCCAGGTGATCTTTGTCTGGACGTTATTCCTAAGTGCAATATCAACGATCTCCGCCAAACTGTACGGCTCATCCTGGATAGGGAGATCCGGAGGCGAATCATTCAGCGGCACCGGCTTAACATAGGAAGGGGGAGTCCAAACACCGTCGGGCCTTCGGGGAGCATAGCTGTAGGGATCAATAAGTGATTTTGATGTGTAGCAGCCACTGCAGATCAAAAGGGCTGATAACGATAAAGCCATAAGAAAACGGATCAGCTTGGAAAGCTGAGGTTTGGCTTGGACCACTCCATTGTCATCAGGGCAACTTTTAGACATGAAACACCACAGTCTAAAGGTAAATTATTTTTTTATATTTAAGGCGCAGTATACGAACTTTGGTTTTTAGGTCAAAAGTTATAGCTAATTAATGAAGTTTTGAAAAAATAACCACCTAACTTGCTTGACTAGAAGACTTTAATTAAGAACGGCTTTTGTCAAAGCTTAGGCCTTCAGCCGCCCGTTCGCTTTCTTAACAAAAATAAAATAGAATTAAAATATTTATTTTGTATGCTTTATAGATTAATTAGCGGATTTCCAGCTTTCCATCTAATATAAAAAAGTTGAAATTAAATATATTTTTTATTAAAATTGATATCAGATGTTTAATATTTAAATGGAGAGTGTTGTGATTGTCAATAATAGCTTAAGCACGCTCGCTGCAACAACAGACAAAGTCTGTGACTATATCCCTATAATAAGTTCCGTAGTTAATCTCATTGATATTTTTCAAAAATGCATCCCTTCGAACCGAGAGAATGTGGACTCACCCTATAAACAACATCTTTATCAAAAAAGTTTTGGTAGGTGCTTCCTGTTGCTTATTCCTTTTTTCGGAAACCTGGGTATAGGTATTTATGATATTTTTTCCCGCGGTAGCACGAGTACAGCTCCTCAAAACAGTCTAAAAATTCCGCAGGGTCAGGAAGCAGCAGACGAGAGCTCAGATGTCGGTAATAGTGAGTTATTAAAACGAGTTGAACGCTTTAAAGATGATGAATTGGTATGGGAGGATGAAGGCCTTACCTTTGAAGATATTAAGCAGCCAATGGATAGTGTTGAGAAAGATCAGGAACCAGCATATGAGAACTCGGACCTCCTCGATGATGAATTGCTGAAGGAGCTTGAAGACTTTGGTTCTCAACAATTCGATGAGCGTCTGTCAACCATAGATAGATTGCTGGAACAGGTTGAAGATATTAAGCAGTCACTAGATCAGGATATAAAGTGGATAGATAATACTTATAGCAGGGGCTCTGTCGATAAAATGGTGGTAAAAGAGTATGAAGAATATAAAGAATCCAAGGAATATTTAAGTAGTCGATAAACACAAGCAGAAGGCTTTTCTAATCCGCTGCCCATTGGGTATCGTGATCGCGGGAGGGCTTCTCGTCTCCCAACTTTTCACCCCTCTACCCCACACCGGCGATCTACACTTACATCAAAGCTTTCCACTACAAGCTGTAGCGCTGTAAGCTCGCAACCTAAAGCTTTTGCCTTTTTTCTGCTTGCTGGAGCCTTGAAAAAATAGCCACGCTTCCTTGTGGGTTATAATTTGGGCCATAATCGATTAAAAACTCTTCGTTCATCTGGATGTCGCGATTGGCGACATAGAAGATTAAGTTCTTGCCTGCTCGTATTCCAGAAACATTATTGTTAGCCCACGCAGTTTTTCCGGGTAAATGTCCAGAATTCACTAGGCTTGTCACATTTCCCCTATTAAATGCGTGAATTGCTCGATTCGAAGAACGGGTCTCGAACAAATAAGAAAGGACATTATATGTTCCATCATCGAGCAACGATTGAATCATGTCCTCTTCCGTCGACAGCAGAGCGCCGGCATAGGGCCCGATTACTTCATATTGATGGATTTTTCTCTTTGCAAAAGCACCGCGCCCTCTTTCTGGCCCTATTCCAGTCGGGGTCATTATCCTGAATATTCTATCCAGTTTTCGTTCGTATTCTTTTCTCTTGTATTCATTAATATTTAACCACTTTCGAACCTCTAATGTTATTTCTTTTCTTTGCTTTTGGGTCAGCGGCAGCCCATAGTAATTAGAAATCGTGATCTTATCAATAGGTCCTTCCGCCTCAATTAGCACGCTTTTTGACGGATCGTTTGGAGCTTGAAGAATAGGGAGGCTATTATTGGCTTCATGCAATTGGAATACTCGATTAGTGCGCAGGGTGCGCATGTTCTCTGAGGCTCTTTTTGCGTGCATTTTCTTGGATGTTGGGTCGGTATGCCAGATCCGGTCTGCATGGACAGCGTTGGGTCTTAGGTAGGCATTCATCTGCCGCGGGGGCCTAGTGGTTCTTTTCCCTTGCGCCGCCTGTAAGTGAGCCTTTTTAAGTATTGGGTAGATATATTTTCTTTTTTCTTTTTCCGAAATAGCGTCGCATGCCGCTCTATGTATTGCAGTATCGATAATGGAACGTTTCAACAAGCCGTTGCGAGTAGTGACCCCTACCGGCGATGCACCTTGCGCGCTATCAGCTGGGTGCGTCTTTTTAGGTGTTGGATCGATTTGCCAGATCCGGTCTGCATGGACAGCGTTGGGTCTTAGGTAGGCATTCATCTGCCGCGGGGGCCTAGTGGTTCTTTTCCCTTGCGCCGCCTGTAAGTGAGCCTTTTTAAGTATTGGGTAGATATATTTTCTTTTTTCTTTTTCCGAAATAGCGTCGCATGCCGCTCTATGTATTGCAGTATCGATAATGGAACGTTTCAACAAGCCGTTGCGAGTAGTGACCCCTACCGGCGATGCACCTTGCGCGCTATCAGCTGGGTGAGTCTTTTTAGGTGTTGTAGCATTAATTGATGAGTTAATTAAATTAATAGGCGAGCACATTAAAATACCCGATTTTTAAAGAGTGATTATAATTTAATTAGGTAATTTACGCTATATAAATAATAAAAAATCAACAGGAAATGATTGTAATTTTAAAAGAATAGGCTTTTTTCGATTATTAACTTTTTTAATAAAAATTATTTTTGATAACCTGAACTGTCAATGGTGTCAACTTAAGCCCTAGATAGTCAAGTTTTTGTATTTTTAAAAAAATATTTGTTTCTGCAAAATCCCTAGAAATATTTTTCTAGGAGGTTTCCATGAATATCCGCGCTATTGCGATCGAGTCAACATGCCAGGCGATTCACGACAAAGAATTCCAGCACAAACACAAAGCCAGCTCTAAGATTTTTCGAGAAATAGAAAGCTAAGCTTTGCTAGCATAGTCAGCATGCTGTTGAGATTGGTTAAAAACAGCTTGCAGATTGAGTGTAATACCATTCCAAGAAAATAAATTCATGAATTTAATTAACAAAGTCTGCTAGACTATTTGCTATTTCATAAATGGTGTTTATGCGTGGAAGAA
>CAZOKX010000033.1:0-22105 GCA_964580785.1 uncultured bacterium | reverse complement strand
GGGTTGGACAGCACACTGATGCTCATCTGAAAAACCCATTATTCAGGTTATCAATCTTTAATTGATCAGCGCAGCAAACCGAACCAGGTCATCTTTTTGGTTTTCCAACTTTCGGCGAACCGGTCCGATCCAGTGAATGGCTTGATCTTCCCGGGCTTTTAGCTCGGCAAAAACGAATTCGAACAGAAGATAGCAATAAGTCGAGTCCGCATCGCATCCGACGAGAACAGGAACAATGACATTCCTGAATGAACTGTGACAAATCAGAATCAGCGCCAGGACGAACCGATAAATCCAACCTTTTGTGACAGGAAGGTAGAAAAGTGCGGAATCGTCAGAGCTTGGGGATTGGGAAAAAGCCTCATCAAGAGCCATTTCTGCTTTTTATTTGCAGATTTGTTAGCCAGCTTTGAACCAGGCCAGTTTTCGACTCCTTAAACAGCCTCAAGTCATGTCGCTTTCCATTGGCAAATGTCGTCATGATCGGTCCTTATAGTAGATCTCATCGGGACTTTCCGAATGGGAGCGATAAGGGGCTTTTTTATACCCGAAAGATTCAAGAAGTTGTTGAAATGGTTCTCCATAATTGTTTTCGATGTCGATCACGTCGATATCGATCTGGCTAAAATCAATGGATTGCAAAATCCCCATTTCTCCACCTTCTGTATCGATACTTAAATAGTCAATATGGGTTAAACCCTGGTCGAGCAGTAATTTCGTCAAAGGATAGCACTTTACTTCGATGATTTCCAAGGAACCACCCATGTATTGCACTTCCCTCTCTATCCGTTGGAAATGGTATGGATTATAGGTCTCAATAATGCCGCTTAACATCTCTGGGTAACCATGAACCCGTAAAAACTGTACTGTTTCTGACTTGTCATAGATGCAGCCTTGTAAGCATAGGCATTGTCGATTGGATTGTAATTGTGCGAACACTTCAGGAATCGGTTCGATGCAGATCCCTTGCCATCCCAAGAATTTTTCAAAAAAATAGGTGTTGCTAAGGCTAATGCCGTCATGAGCACCGATATCGATAAAAACTCCATTTTTTTTGTCTTTAAAAAAGGTCTCATACACATAGAGGTCCTGTTCATACTGACTGAAGAATTGGTAATTTTCTGCGTATGCGGCTAAAGTAGATAAGCCAATAATGGAGGCTAGGAGTGTCTTAAACATGGGGTATAGCTCTTTTTAATGTACATAAACCCGGTCCAGTGAAAAGAGGGAGTCTGAATTGATAGGATGATTAAATTCAGGGTGGGGCATCCGCCCGATGGGAACAAAATCTGAGATGTTGTATTGGTGCAGTATCAGGGAAAGGGCATTCTGATCCGCTCTGGAAGAAAAAAAAGCATCTGGATCCTGCGCAGCACGGTACCAGTGATCAAGCAGGTCACGCCCAATTTTTTGGGTAAGGTCAAGGCCAAAAACAGCAGCCGAGCATGAAGGGATTTGATAAGTTTCTGAATGAGTAAGCCCAAAATAAGTTGCGGCTTGGGGATTTATAAAGGGGCCTACTATAAAGGGTGCATTCCCCATAACGAGGTAGCCTTTTTTTTGGATCATTCCAAAGATATCGTTTAAGTTCGCAATGGGTAATATAGAAGCATCCATCCACAGGACCCGCTTGTACCCGAGCCTTTGAGCTTGTCTGAAGAAACAGGCTTTAAAGGCATAAGGGACGTGGGAAAGAACTAGAGATCCACCCTCTTCATCTGGCCATCCGCCAACCTGGTAAAGCACATCTCCTTTAAATTCCGAGTTGGCAATGCAACTGAGCTGTCGTTTCAGCCCTTTGGGATAGTTGCAGTTATAGGTGGCATATAGAATGATGCAGTTCTCTTTTTCTTCACCCGTTGAGTTGGAATGGATTAAGCCGGACGTGGGCATCTGGTCTAGATCATCTCCAAGAATCCTAATCGTTCTTTGTCCGTAATAGGTGTCTGCAAGGCGATCTAGATTGAGCCTACTTCCATAGAAAAGATAGTTATGGAGGAGCCGGTAGTCGTTTAATGTGGGATGGAAAATATCTTTGATTTGCCGATAGAGTTGTCCGTGTGGTGTATCAGTCAATAAAGGAAAAGAGGGGAGCATCGAGAGTGGGGAGTATGCAGGCATCTCCTGGATTTTCCTAGTCAATGCATCCCGCGCGCTAATGGAAGCTTCATCGTCAGTATCGGAAGAGTTTTGGCTCACAACGCAGAGGACATCATGGAGGACTCTGCAATGCTTTCCTGCCATTTCAAGAATAGGGATTAGATAGGGCCGGCTATCGTTGGGTTGAAAGAACTTCCCCTCATCTAAAAAGTCTTCTTTTTTAATCGATTGGAACAAGGAGGCATAGAAGGTTCTGAAATAGGTTGCGCTCTTGGGTAAATAGCGGAGGCGATTGCAATTAGCTATTTCCGAAGTAATCGGTTGCGCAAAGCCTGTTGCAGCATCTGGGTAGGAGGTGGATTGGCCATAGGTTATCCACACATCGGGATCGGCGTAGATCTCATTTAATTTGGAAAGAACATCCGGATGAGCTAACCGCTCTTTTTCATTGAGCTCAACGATGATCTCAGTGTCTTTGCAAGAAAAAATTGAGAAACACGCGCATGCAAGACCTCCTTTCCTGATTTGATTTTTGAAGAGCGTCACGCGCTCCTCTTGGTGATTTTCCCGAATGTACTCCTCAATCAGAGCGTCTGAGCCATCGGTTGAAGCATCAGAAACGTAAATGATTCGGTAATTTTGGTAATGTTGGTTAAAGATAGAATCGAGATTGTGGTGACACCAGCTGATATTGTTATCCGATCTAATGACGATAACGAACGGCTTTTCTTCTGTGCGGATCAGGAATGGGTAGCTGATAAGAACCAGGAAAAACAATTTTTTTAAGAAAAAATCATCCATTACTCTTCCTTTGGGAAGCCCCATCTCAAGGCGATCAGAAAGATTTAAACTATTTTTTCAGAGCTTGACTTGGAGTATACCTTAAGTGCTATTTTTGTCGATTCGTAACAAAGCAAGTTTCGAAAAAATTTATTGAATGTATAGACGGTCGAGGTAAAAAAGGGAATCGGCTTTAATCGGCTCATTGATCTCCGCATGAGGCATCTTGCGTATGTCGATGAATTCGGAGATGTTGGCCTGATAGAGAAGAATGGAAAGGGAGTTCTGATCAGGCCTTTGTGAAAAAAAAGCATCTGGGTCCTGTGCTGCGCGGTACCAGTTTTCAAGCAATGTCCGCCCAATTTGAAATGATAAGTCAACGCCGAAGAGACCCGAGGAGCAGGAAGGAATCTTATAGGTATCTTCGAGTGTAAGTCCAAAGTAAACGGCGGCGTGAGCATTCATGTATGGGCCTAACATACAGGTATTACCCATAACAAAGCATCCTTTCTCTTCCATTATTGCAAACACTTCATTAAGGCTAGCGATAGGTATAACAGAGGTGTCTAGCCAAAGGATCCGCTTATATCCAAGTTGTTGGGCTTCTTTAAAGAAGCAGGGCTTGAAGGCGTAGGGGACATGCGAAAGGCAAAGAGATCCCCCTGCTTCATCAGGCCAGCCGCCAATCCGGAAAAGGATATCTCCTTTAAAATCCGATTGATCAATGCAATTGAGCAGCCTCTTAAGTCCTTGGGGATAGCTGCGATTGTATGTGGAATAGAGAATAACGCAGTTCTCTTTTCTCTCTCCGTTCGAATTGACATGAATAACCCCTGATATCGGGATTTGATCTGGTGGATCTCCAAGGATCCTAATCGTCCTTTGCCCCCAATAATATAAACTGCCTACTCGCTCTAAATTCGGCCTATTTCCATTGAAAAGATAATTATGGACGAGTCGGTAATCTTCTATAGTGGGGTGGAAAATATCTTCAATTTGCCGGTAGATCATTCCATAGGGTGTATCTTCTTTTGAAATAAAAGATGGGAGCTTTTCTAAAGGAGAATATTTTGGCATCCCCTTGATAGGGTCTTCCAATTCAATCAACATTTCAGCGGTTTGGTCATTCTTCACATAAAGAACTTCGGAGACGGGCTTGGAATGGTCTCCAGCCATTTCTCGGATAGGGATTAGATAGGTGCATCCATTAGATGCCGGCAAAAACTTTCCATCATCTAAAAAGTCTCCTTTTTTGATTGCTTGAAACAACGAGGCATAGAATGACCTAAAGTCTTGAAGGGTTATTTTTTTAAGTTCCGATGGATACTGCCCATAGGTCATCCAAACGTCAGGATCAGCATAGATTTCGTTTAGCTTTGAGAGAACATCTGGATGGGCTAGCCAGTCGTTTCCGTTGAGCTCAATGATGATCTCATTTTCTTTACAGGGAAAAATGGCTTGGCAAGCGCTAGCTAGTTGTCCTTTCTGGATTTGATTGTTGTAGAATAACACACGATCTTCTTGGCCATGTTCTCGAACATAGTTTTCAATAAGGGTATTAGAACCGTCCGTCGATCCGTCAGAAACAGTGATGATCCGATAGTTGTGATAATTTTGGTTGAAGACAGAATCAAGATTTTTCTGGTACCAGCCCTTATTGTTATGTGATGTGATGACGATGACGAATGGTTTTTCTTCAGCATGGGAAAGAAGGGGAGAAACAAGGAATAGTAACCTTAGAAAAAGAAAACTGCGCATCATTTAGAAAAAATTTCTTCCTTTTTCATTTCAAAGGGACGCCCATCATAAAACAGCTGAATTTTGATGATCTTTCCTTCTTGGAAGGTCATTAGGGAAGCTCCAGGAAAGTTCCCGATTGGGCCTGGGATGTCTAGCTCATAAACGATCATTGCTTGATTTTCTGATCTGAACTTCGCTCGGATCGTTAGCGTATTGAACATTGAGGTGAAATGTTTTGTCGCTTCGAGGATGGCATGTCTCCCAGATATGCTAGCAAGAGGTCCAGTAAGATTAGCATCGGGATGCAAGTATTTTTCAATCTCTGCAACGTTTTTTTTCCCGACTGCGGTGTAATAGGCTTCGCCGATAGTTAATAGATCGCATGACATGTTGTTCACTCCGTTGTTTTGACAAACAATATTGATTGTAGTATGCTATATTCAATATGTCAAAGATTAAAAAAAGAATTTACAAATCGAATGCTAGAGCAGAGCTGGCCATCAAAACAAAAAAGCGCATTCTGGATGAGGCTAAATCCCTTTTTCAGATAAAAGGCTTTGAGGGTGTAACGATTGAACTGCTTGCAGAAGCAGCTCAAGTTTCCGCTTCGACGATTTATTCCCTCTTCAAATCCAAACGGGGCATCCTTAGAGTGTTGATGGATGAAGCTCTTCCTCCAGATCACTTTGCAGCCCTTGTCAAAAAAGCAATGGAAGAAAAATCGGCTATAGCGCGTCTTAAGATTTCTGCTTCCATTGCGCGTCAGATCTATGATGCGGAAAAAGCACTGATGGATATTTTTCGAGGAGCGTCTGTTTTAGCGCCCGAATTAAAGCTGCTCGAAAAAGAAATGGAATTGCGTCGTTACCAACGTCAAAAAGACACGATTACGAGGATGATCCAGTCGAAATCTCTTGCCAAAGGGATAACAATAGCTCAAGCGAGGGATATTTTATGGACTTTCACAGGGCGCGATTTGTACCGGATGTTTGTCATCGACCGAGGCTGGTCGTCAGACCAATATGAGCAGTTATTAGGACAGCTGTTGATCAAGATCTTGGTCAAACTGTCTTAGGTATTCGAGGTGGTTGCAAAACTCCGACTTCGTCGGTGAACTAATCAGGCCCTAAGGGCGCAATTTTAGATTACAAAGCCCCGACGTAGGAACAGTTTTGTAATTGGCTCATCGTTTTTTTAATTTTTATAAGGGGTGTTTTTTTACCCATTTACGGGCGGAGTCTAGACCCAAACAAATTGGTGGAAAGTCCTAAGAGCATAAGAAGAGTTGCAACAATTTCCCAGGAATGGAGGGGTTCATTAAGCACGACAACAGAGCTTAAGATAGCAAGGATCGGAACAAGAAGGGTAAAAGGGGTTACCGTTTCCAGGCGATAGCGGCGGAGCATCCAGCTCCATGCGGCAAAAGCAAATAAGGTGGCTAGGTAGGTGATATAAAGAATTGCTCCACCAGATACCCATGTCAGATGCTGAAAACTGGAAATAAATTGATTGGGTCCTTCAGCAATCAAGGCAGTGGCAAGAAGAGGCGGCCATGCGACTAAACTGCCCCAAGTAACTAGGGAAACCATACTGACATTCCCAATCTTTTTAGAGACCACATTGCCAACTCCCCAAGATGCGGCTGCGGCGATGACCAGAA
Source organism: uncultured bacterium (assembly GCA_964580785.1). Taxonomy (GTDB): domain Bacteria; phylum Chlamydiota; class Chlamydiia; order Chlamydiales; family Rhabdochlamydiaceae; genus Acherontichlamydia. The sequence continues at coordinate 15,825 of CAZOKX010000033.1, read as the reverse complement.
AAAATCCTGGCAAGGTAACCTTTCCTCTTAAATTCATTGCCACAAGGGCAATTCCGCTGAATGAGATAAGGGCCCCAATGATTTGCCAAGAGTGGAATTTTTCTTTTAGGAGGAATCTTCCGAGTAGTACGGAAAAAAAGACGTGAGTTTGCAAAAGTAGCGATGCTAATCCAGGTGGTACCCCTACAAATATTCCCATGAAAAGGAAGGCGAATTGCAAGGTGAACATAAAAATGCCATAGGTTATGACGTTCCGAAATGGGGTCTTGGGGCGTTTGATCCAAAAAATTGCAGGAATGCTTGTTAAAAAAAACCTAGAAAAACCCATGAAGAGTGGAGAGATTTCTTTGAGGCCGATCGTAATAACAACAAAATTAAAGCCCCAGACGAGGATAACAGAGATAGCAAGTATTAAATGTGTTATGGGCATTTTTTCAAATCTCTTTTAATGATTCTTTTTAAACGAAGGAAGCAATTAACTAGAAGTGTTAACAGGCGATAAGGAAGCGGAGCTCTATTTTTTTGCATAGGATCCTTTTTGAAAATTTCATCCAAAAAACGAAGATTATTCTTGCATGAATTTAAAAAAAAATTTACACACAGAGTAGAAGATTTGGAACCACTATATTTCAATCTTCCCAAAACACTCGACTTTGAAAGAGGGAAATATTTATGGCTAAGAAAAAAAAAGCTGCAACAAAGAAACGAGTTGCAAAAAAGAAAACAACCAAAAAAAGAGCCGCGTCTGGACTTACTAAGATTACATGCTCATTGTCTGAAGAGCTTCAAGCAGTATGTGGAGGAGCAAAAAAGTTGACTCGCCCTCAGATTGTAAAAAAACTTTGGGCTTATATCAAAGCTCATAAATGCCAAGATACGAAAAACAGAAGAATGATTTGCCCTGATAAGAAGCTTGCAGCTGTTATCGGCAACAAGCCCGTCGATATGTTAAAGCTCGCAGGGTTTTTGAGCAAGCATATTAGCTAAGGATGCTTTCTGAAGTGTGTTCTTTAAGAATCCCCGGAATATGAGCCAATGCTGTTTTTCCGGGGATTTTTTTGTTTTTAAGTTGCTTCCCCCAACGATTTAACTGAACGGCGCTTCTCGTAGTAGATGAAAGTAGGTAAAATAACCACGATTGTTCCTAAGACGGTCCCTGCTATCGGGTAGATCGTTCCGTTATACAACGCGCTCGTCATCCCGACAATAATTGCAGCGATCAACAGCCGTGCGCTGGTTAGAAGACTTGCTGTAATCCCTTTAATACGGGGCAAGATTTCCATCCCTTCCGGAAAGTAAAGTCCAATGATCCAGTTAGCTCCTAAAGCGTATAGGATCATCCCTAGTGTCTGCGAGTAAGGGTCTCGAGGGGCAATGAGAGTCCCTATAGCAATGATGATCCCGCCGATAATGCACAGACCTACCCCTGCTCGTTTGACTTTTGCAATTCCCCTCTTTGCGATGGCTCGGTTAAGCAATAGGTTTCCCATGACCCATCCGCCAAGAATAGCTGCTTGAATGAAAGGGAAGAGGTTCTTGCTCATTCCAAATTCAACGGTAAAAAGAATAGAAGTTCCTGAAAGAAAGGAGATGTAGCCCGCAAATAGAAGACTGATCACAGTTGTCACTTGCCAAAAAGCTAAGTTAGAAAACGCTTGCTTAAAGTCGTTCAAAATCGATGAGATCCTAAATGGTGTACGGTTTTCTTTTGGAAGCGTTTCTTTAAAGAAAAATTGGGTGATCATCAAGCTCAGTAATACAAACACCCCTATCGTTAAAAAATTCGAACGGAAGCCGTAGTGTTGATTGAGGTAGCCGCCAATTATGGGAGCCGCAGCCATAATGATCGGGATAATTGTATTGAGGTTATTCGTTGCTTGAATCGCCTTTTCCTTTTGGAAAGCATCAAAAATAATTGCCGTGCCTAAGGTGAAGCATCCTCCGCTGCCAAGGCCTTGCAGGACCCTTCCGATGAGCATCTGATCTAAATTTTGGGCAAATAGGGTGATGATGCTCCCTAAAAGGAAGATGCCCAAGGCAATCATCAGTGGTTTTTTTCGTCCGAACGCGTCGGATAATGGTCCATATAAAGGGCCTGATAGGCAAATGCCCGCAAAGTTCCAAGTTAGTAGGCTTTGAATGGCTCCTTCTGATGCAGAAAACCACACGATCATATCAGGAAATGCGGGCAGGTAGATGTCAGTTTCAATGCAGGCTGCAATGAAAACAATAATGATCAAAAATAAAAATTTTAATTCAGTGCGTTTATGCATAAATTTTGCCTAGGAAATAAGGTCTAGATTGTTTGTTCATTTTTTCATCAGATTTAATACGACATTATTCACCAGGCTTTGCCCAGTCTTACGGTCAACTCGCTAAGCGTAAGACTGGACAAAAAACTTGATAGAGACCGCTTCATAAAGGCCTTGTTATTTGGTTATCATGCTCAAACAATTGAGGCTATAGGTCCTTTATCACAAAACATTCTATCGGTTTTACTCCCTTTTTCGGTACTTTTTTCAAAGCGCGCTTGCCAAAAAGCCTGGAAGCAAGGTTTTCTTGTTCAAATCTTGTGATCAATGAGGGTAAGCGAGTTGATCGCAAGATTGTACAAAGTCGAGCTAAAGCGTATTTATTTTAAAAATTATTTAAATTTTTGAGGTGGTTAACATAAGATTTGTTTAACGAATCGATGAAAACTGGTAGTATTGGGCAAGACCAGTTCTACAGCTTGAGTTTACTTAGGGCTTATAAGATTTAGATAGCAAAGGAAGATTTATGAAGCATATGAAATATGATTGGGGTGTTCTCATTTTTATCGCTGGGTATCACCTCGCCCTTTTAATAGGCCTGCCCATCTACTTTATGCATCACTCCCCCTCTACAGGGATTTGCATTGTATCCGCTCTTCTTGTGTGCGTTACGGGTATTAGCGTAACAGCTGGCTATCACCGCTTTTATTCTCATTCGACTTATAAGACCAATAAATATGTTGAAGCCGTCCTTTTATTCTTTGCTACGATTGCGACACACGGAAGTGCTCTAAGATGGGCGTGCGACCACCGGAAGCACCACGCCTATGTAGATGGTGACCAAGATCCCTACTCGATCAAAAAAGGTTTCCTTTTTGCTCATCTTCTCTGGATGTTTTATAAAACAGATCCAATCGATCCCAAAGTTGTTGCTGATCTATGCAAAAACCGGTTAGTGATGTTTCAGCATCGGTTTTATGCTCCGCTCATGTTTTTGACAAACATCCTCCCTGTTGTGTTAATGGGATATTTGTGCGATGATTATCTCAGTTCCTTTGTGTTTGTTTGGGGTGTTCGCCTTTTCGTGCTCCACCATTTTACTTGGTCTATTAACTCCCTTGCTCATACATGGGGAAGCAAATCATTTAGCCAGGAGCATTCCGCTGTTGATAACTACTTAATGTCCCTCTTTACTTTTGGAGAGGGTTATCACAATTACCACCATACTTTTGCTCATGACTACCGCAATGGGATCCGTTGGTATCATTTTGATCCCACCAAATGGTTTATCTGGACTTTATCTAAATGTAAGTTAGCTTATGGACTTCGGAGGGTTAGCCATTTCCGCGTTCAGGAGAGGATTGTCATTGAGCAAAGAAAGGAAATGATTAAGACCCTGAAGAATTACCTGACTGTCAATAGCGCTCTTCTAGAAGAGAAAATTGAAAAAACCACTCGGGATATTCTTGCCAAGTTCTCTGATTTCTATAGGCTTACACAAGAATATAAGAACTACAAGGAAAAGAATGAGCCTAACAAGGACTTGTTAGAGGAATTAAGCCTTCAGATTAAATCCCTTAAAAGGACCATGGCGGAAGATTGGGAGGCTTGGAATAAGCTTTCTAAAGATATCATGCGGCAAGTGGTTTCGTAGAAAAAGCCAACTGTTACATAAAAAGGACCTTTTTATAGGTCCTTTTTATTAAAGGAAGTGTGTAGAGGGATCCGCTTTATTGCAAGCTTTCCTTTTAGCAGAATTTAGCTGCTTTTATTTCGGCCAAATCGAGCTTTTGAACCTCCACCCCTCCCTTTCCCAAACGGTTTGAACTTGTTCTTAGGAGGGAAACGGCGAGATCTTCTATCATTATCGAAAGAGGAATCACTTGCTTTATTCGAACGGCCAAATTTTCTTTCAGTTTTAGGCTTTGGCTCAAGACCTTCGATCGTGTGAATGTTAATGGAAGAGCCTGTCATTTTCGAGATTTTTGTAATCATCGGCTCTTCTGCATAGGAAGCAAATGTGATTGCGATTCCTGATGCACCTGCTCTTCCTGTACGACCGATCCGGTGGACATAGTCTTCTTCTTGGTAGGGAAGATCAATGTTGATAACGTGTGACAAAGAGGCTACATCGATGCCGCGCGCGGCGACATCTGTTGCAACTAAAATTTGGATCTGACCGCGGCGAAGTCGGTCAATTGTCCGAGTTCTTTGACGTTGGTTCATATTTCCATGAAGGGCCCCTGAGCGGTGTCCCTTTTCGTGGAGCTGGATAGCGATCTCATTAGCTTGCCGTTTTGTTGAAGTGAATATGATCGCCTGATCAATGGGTGTGTTCGCTAGAATGTGGTCTAGAAGGCGTAGCTTATGCCCCATCCCATCAGCAAAATAGAAGCGCTGCTCGATATTGCCCTTGACTGTGTGGTCAGGTTCAATTTTGATTTCGAAAGGCTGATTTTGCATTTTTTTGGAAATTTTGAGGATTTTTTGATCAAGTGTCGCTGAGAACAGGAGCGTTTGCCGGTCTTTTGCTGTAGCTGCAGCGATCTTTTCAACAGGGGCAATAAAGCCCATATCCAGCATCCGATCTGCTTCGTCGAGGACAAGAAGCTTAACTCTGGAAAGATTGATCCGGCCTTCGTCCATGTGGTCGATCAAGCGGCCAGGTGTTGCAACAAGGATGTCGTAAGGCTGGTGCAGAGACTTAATTTGAGGAGGATAGGGAACCCCGCCATAAACACAAACCGTTTTTAAATGGGGAAGGTACTTTCCAAACTTTTTAGCTTCTTGGGCAACCTGGATTGCCAATTCGCGTGTAGGGACTAGAACTAAAATTTGAGGGCCTTTTCCTTTGGTCTTAGAAGGGGTGGTCAGTTGGTGAAGTGCTGGAAGCATAAAGGCGGCTGTTTTTCCTGTGCCTGTTTGGGCAGAAGCGATAAGGTCTAAGCCGCTTAAAATTTTAGGGATAGCCAGCTCTTGGATTGGGGTTGGCTTTTGATAGCCAATTTCTGTTAAGGCCGTCATTAGCGGATGAGCAATATTAAAATTGGAAAAACTCATTTTAGAGATACCTCTGTTGTGGAGTAATTTTTTTCTTTCCAGAGGGGTTCTGAACCAAATGAATTTCTTCTTGGACCTCCCATCTAAAAACTGCAAGGATCATATGACAATCTCTTCTTATTCTCTAGTTAAATATCGATTCTACTCTTTACAGCCAGGAAATTTTTTAGTAATAACAAGGAGCGACACCACAATTTGGCTAAAAAGTTGCTTGCACCGGTACAAAGAAGGGGCAATTTTAGGGTAGTCAGTTTCAAGTTTTTCGACTTGCTTGGGAGTAAATGAGGCTTTATGAATTTAATACAGGTAAAAAAAATTGCTGGTTTAATGGTCTTTGTCGTCGGTGCAGTATTTGTTGGTTATGCGATCTATTTAATGCAGAAAACGCATGAAGCAAAACAAAATGTTTCTGCTGTAGCGAATCCTTCCTTAAAAGAGCCCTTAGGGACGATAGTAGGCAATGTGCTTGCTAAAAAGGTCGGCGAAAACGATCTGAAGCAGACTTATCTACTTATTGGTGGAATGGCTGTACTGCTTAGCGGAAGCGGTCTAGTTTTTCTGTTTAGAAATAAGAGTTAGTGCTTTGAATACGCATCTATGAGAGTATGGTCGTCGGTCTTTTCTATCCAGGATATATCTAATTTTTTAATAAAGCCAAAGGATGCGGCGACTATTTAATTGTCGGTGTTTTGGCTGAATGGAAAGATACGACAAGCAAGATTTCGGGTAATATTATGATTCAAGTTGATGACTTATCCCATGCTTATGGCGGGGATGAACTTCTTAAAGAGGTTTCTTTTTCCATTAACTCGGGAGAAAGATGCGGTCTTGTGGGTCGTAATGGCTCTGGAAAGACGACCCTCTTTCGACTCCTCGTTGGGCAAGAGGCTCCCGATCGGGGGAGCATCTCGCTTTCAAAGGGGTACCGCCTAGGATATTTAGACCAACACATTCGTTTTTCCTGTTCAACAGTGATTCAGGAAGCTTCTCTTGGGCTTAAACCTGAGGAGCAGGATAGTCTTTATAAAGTGGAAATGATTCTTTTTGGACTTGGATTTAGGAAAGAAGAAATGGATGCCTTGCCTATCCAGTTATCAGGAGGATACCATCTCCGCCTCCACTTGGCAAAAGTCTTGCTGTCGGAACCAGATTGTCTTCTTCTTGATGAGCCGACCAACTATCTTGATATCTTGTCGATCCGGTTTCTCCAACAGTTTCTCAGAAAATGGAAAGGGGAGCTGGTCCTGATTTCGCATGATCGGGAATTTATGGATAGTGTTTCTACTCACACTTTAGGCATCCATCGCCAGAAGGTCAGAAAGGTGAAGGGGGACAGCGTTCAGTTCTTTAGGCAGATCGTTGAAGAAGAGGAGATTCATGAAAGGACTCGGGTGAATCAGGTAAAGAAAAGAGAGCATCTTCAAAGCTTTGTTGACCGTTTTGGGGCCAAAGCAACAAAGGCTGCACAAGCCCAGTCGCGGGCCAAGATGCTTCAGAGGATTCCTATATTGGAACAGCTCAAAGCGATCTATAATCTCAATTTTCATTTCTCTGAACGGCCTTTTGCTGGGAAGAAAATGTGCGATGCTAAAGAGATCAGTTTTGGTTATCAAGAGGAGATAAAGATCATCGATCAGCTTTCTTTTACCATTGAACGGGGAGAGAAGATCGGGATCATTGGTAAAAATGGATATGGCAAATCGACACTTCTTAAATTGATTGCAGGGGAACTGCCTCCCCAAGCAGGGGAAATAACCTACTCAGATCAAATGATGATCGGCTACTTTGGGCAAACCCATATCCAAAGGTTGGATGGATCGGCAACAATCGAAGAGGAGATTGCTGCTGCTAACCCCGTCCTCAATTTTTCTGAGGTCAAACGTGTATGTGGACTGATGATGTTCAGCCAAGATAAGTCGAAAAAAAAGATTTCCGTTTTGTCTGGAGGAGAGAAGAGCCGCGTATTGCTTGGTAAAATTTTGGCAAAGCCCTGCAATCTATTGCTTCTTGACGAACCGACCCACCATCTCGACATCGAATCGGTCGAAGCGATGATCGATGCTCTGGAGGACTTTGAAGGATCAGTCGTCATTGTCACACACAGTGAGCTGATCTTAAAACGACTTCAATTAGACAAGTTAGTCGTCTGCCACCAAGGAAAACAAGAGGTGTTTCTAGGCAACTATGAGGATTTCTTGGATAAAAAGGGTTGGGAAGAGGAGGCTCCTGAAGAAAAGAAAAAACTTGTTTCCTTTTCACAAACTGATCGGAAAAAAAAGCATGAACAGAGGATGTTGCTGCAGGCTGAGATTAAGCTTTTAGAAAATAAAATAAAAAATCTTGAAAAGCGGATCCAGGATCTTGAGAAGCTGCAAGAAGCAAATCAGGAGCATCTGTTGGAAGCAACAGAAAAAGGGAATGCCCAAGCCATTCAAGATTATTTCAAGAAAAGTTCCAACTATGAAAGCCAGCTTCAAGAGGTGTATAAAGAATTCATCCGCAATAGCGATCTGTTAGCTGGAAAGATTAAAAGCTTTGTTCCTTGAGATTATTCTGAGATAAATTTGGTAATCTGTTAAAATGATCTTATATGGCAAAAAAATATGATGAAAGCGCTGTAAAAACCCTCGATGCTTTATCTCACATCAGGCTACGCTCCGGTATGTACATCGGACGCCTTGGTGATGGGTCTCACCAAAATGATGGGATCTATGTAATGCTAAAAGAGGTAATCGATAATTCGATCGATGAGTTCATCATGCATAATGGTTCTGAGATCGATATTGAGCTCAATGAAAGGACCTCAACAGTTTCTGTGCGCGACTGGGGGCGTGGCATTCCTCTTGGTAAAGTGATCGAATGTGTTAGCCAGATCAACACCGGCGCTAAATACAATGATGATGTCTTTCAGTTTTCCGTAGGATTGAATGGAGTTGGAACAAAAGCAGTCAATGCGCTTTCTTCCCACTTTGTTGTTAAAAGCTTCCGCGAAGGGGAATTTGTTGAGGCTCGGTTTTCAAAAGGGATCCTTAAAGAGAAAAAAAAGGGAAAGACTGAAGAGGAAAATGGTACATGGGTAGAGTTTACTCCTGATATCGAAGTATTCAAAAAATTTGCATTCCAAAAAGATCTAATTATCAAGAGGCTGTGGCATTATGCCTACCTCAATACGGGCCTTACCCTCATTTTTAACGGTGAAACGATCCGCTCTGAAAATGGACTCCTTGATCTTCTTAATAAAGAGGTAAAAGAAGGAAAGCTTTATGAGCCGCTGCATTGGCGCGGGAAAAATTTGGAGTTCGCTTTCTTGCATGCATCCAGCTACGGAGAAAACTACTTCGCTTTCGTTAATGGGCAGTACACGCAAGATGGGGGAACCCATCTCTCAGCGTTTCGCGAAGGGATTTTGAAAGGAATTAACGAGTTCTCCAAGAAGAATTTTCAAGGGGTTGATGTCCGGGAGGGGGTTGTTGGAACGATCCTTATTAAAGTTAAGGACCCTATCTTTGAATCGCAGACAAAAAACAAGTTGTCCAACAATGAGCTGCGAGCGCCGTTGATTGCTGAAGTGAAAGATGCTGTGCAACAGCTTCTCTATAAGAATCCGGAGACCGGTAAAAAAATTATTGATAGGGTCTTGTTTAATGAGAGATTGCGCAAGGATCTAGCAGCCGTTAAAAAAGAGGCAAAAGAGAAGCAGAAAAAAATTTCATTTAAAATCCCTAAACTGCGCGATTCCAAGTATCATTATGGCGACGGATCCAAAGAAGGGGAGAGGACAATGATCTTTCTGACAGAAGGGGAATCGGCATCTGCATCGATTGTGATGACGCGCGATCCCCTGTCTCAAGCTGTTTTTTCACTGCGCGGTAAGCCTGTAAATGTACATGGAATGAAACTGGACCAGCTCTATAAAAATGAAGAGATGTATAACTTGATGTCAGCTTTGAACGTTGAAGAAGACCTATCGAACCTGCGCTACAATAAGATTGTCCTTGCAACTGATGCCGATGTCGATGGGATGCACATCCGCAATTTGCTGATCACTTTCTTTTTAACCTATTTTGAAGGCCTTGTCGTTAACGGCCACCTCTACATTTTAGAAACGCCTCTGTTCAAAGTAAGGAACAAAGAAAAGACGATTTTTTGTTATTCGGAGGAAGAAAAGGAGGAGGCGGCTAAGGAATTAAAAAAGGGAGTTGAAATTACTCGCTTTAAGGGGTTGGGAGAGATCTCTCCAAATGAGTTTCAGCAGTTTATCGGAAATGAGATCCGCTTATTGCCCGTTACGATTCAAAATCTTTCCGATATTAAACCAACATTGGAATTTTATATGGGGAAAAACACACCTGAGCGTAAAGCTTTTATCATGCATAACCTTGTGAACGACAATGGATGATTTAAAGTATCAGATGAAGGACCATTTCATCAAATATGCCTCTTACGTGATTCTCGAAAGAGCGATACCTAACGTCGTTGATGGGTTAAAACCTGTGCAGAGACGCATCCTTGAGACGTTATGGAAGATTAATGATGACAAGCTTCATAAAGTGGCCAATATCGTCGGGCAATCGATGCAGCTTCATCCTCATGGCGATGCGCCCATTTACGAGGCTCTTGTCAATCTTGCTAACAAAGGGTTTACATTAGACAAACAGGGAAACTTCGGCAATATTTATACAGGCGATCCTTCAGCTGCAGCGCGCTATATTGAAACGAGGTTGACAGTGCTTGCTAAGGAAACCCTCTTTAACCCCGACATCACTGAGAAAGCCCCCTCTTATGACGGGAGGAACCTTGAACCCGTCACTCTGCCAGCTAAGATTCCGTTATTGCTTATGCAAGGTGCAGAAGGGATCGCAGTCGGAATGGCGACCCATATTTTCCCCCATAATTTTGTCGAACTGCTTGAAGCGGAGGTTGCTTACCTTGAAGGGAAGCCCTTTAAACTTTTCCCTGATTTTCCGACCGGAGGAATCATGGACAAAAGCCTCTATGATAAAGGGAAAGGAAAAATTAAGCTACGGGCTAAGATCGAGATCAAAGATCCCAAAACGCTCGTTATCCGGGAGATCTGTTATGGAACAACAACGGAGAGCCTGATCCGATCAATTGATGATGCTGCCAAGAAGGGTAAGATCAAAATCGAGGCCATTAATGACTACACTGCCAGAGATGTGGAGATCGAGATCAAGCTGCCCAGAGGGCATTACGCGGAGGAGATACTCGACGCCCTCTATGGATTTACCGAGTGTGAAGTTGGATTAACCTCTCAGATTGTTGTCATTAAGGACAACTTTCCTTGGGAAGCTGATGTCAATGAAATCCTCGCATTTAATGCTGACCAGCTTGTCGGATTTTTGAGAAGGGAGCTTGAGATTGAGAGGGATCGCCTCCTTGAAAAGATTTTCTATCGCTCTCTTGAAAGGATCTTCATTGAAAATCGTCTGTATAAGAAAATTGAGGCTGTGAAGACCCTCGAAGCAATCCATGAAGCTTTGGAGGCGTCGTTAAAACCCTTCATCAAAAAATTGCTACGGATGCCGATCCACGATGACAGGGAAAAGCTCCTCCAAATCCCGATCCGGCGCATTTCCCGCTTTGACATTGATAAGAACCAAGAAGAGATTGCTCAGCTTAAAGAAGCCCTTAGCCAAACTGAAAAAAACCTCAGAAATGTCAAAAGATTTACAATTTTCTATATCAAAAAATTGATCGAAAAATATGGAGCTGAATTTCCCCGCAAGACCCGGATCAAGGCCATTGAAGAAATCGACAGAAGATCGATTGAAACAAAAAAAATTAAAGTTGGATACGATCTAGAATCAGGCTTTGTTGGAACTAAAGTGTCGGGAGTGCAAAAGATCGAATGCACCAATTTTGATAAGCTGCTGGTTTTCTATGCCGATGGGAGCTACACGGTAATGAACATCCCTGAAAAGCAGTACCTAGAAAAAGCTGTATGGGTCGGTGTTGCCGATAAGAAAACAGCGATCAATGTTGTCTACAAAAATAAAGAAACTGGACAGGCTTGGGCAAAGCGCTTTATCGTCGACAAATTTATCCTAGATAAGCCCTACCGGTATTTAGAAGAGAAATGGGAGCTGCAGTGTTTTTCAACCGACAGCGATCTTGCTATAGAGGTTCATTTTGTTGTGAGCGCACGTCAAAAAGAAAAATCTCTGGTATGCAGCCTAAAGACGGTTCCTGTAAACGGCGCGCAGGCTCGCGGGATCCGCTTATCGGGGCATAAGGTCAAAAAAATTGCTGTCTGCAAACAAAAGAACGGAAAGGTTGAAAGCACCGCCGATCAGCTCCAATTCCCGTTTTCAGAAAATTAACGGCTATTGAGCTTTCTTTGTCTGCTTAAGAGGGCCTTTGTCCATTTCCCTCTTCTCTCGTGCCCACTGAAAGTATTGTTGCTGCAAGTGGTTCCAGAAATTGGCTGTTGTCCCAAAAAAAGTAGCCAGGTCTTGCGCTGATTTCTCCGAGATCCCTTCCTGTCCTTTAATCAGGGAAGTGATCTTAACCTCACTCCATTTGCCTCCGAGCTTTTCAGCTAGCTGGGCAGGAGTTATCCCCATAGGTTTCATAAAGTCACGCTCTAATACAATGCCAGGATGAGTAGGTTTTTGGTTGCTTGGGATCATAACGAATCTCCTTAATATTCATAATTGCATTTTATTTTTTTAAATTGAATATAATTAATTTTAATTTATTCTTAATTTATTAAAATTAATTGATTTATGGAACTAATTTAATTTTTTTTTTGTATCTTTGAAATCGGAATAAGGGCGGTCAGATTTGCCGTTTTTTCATTGAAAAATTCCAACTTCAGTTGAATTTTTGCTCTGCTTGGTGCTATTTTCAATGGCAAGCCAGCTGCAAAACTAGCTAATTGAGTTGCTGGTTTTCCCCTCAATACCAACTGTGGAGTCTTCTATGAGCCGGATCATGCTATCCGTTGTCCTTGCGCAAGTTTTTTCCTTTTTCAGTCTGCAAGCCGCAGATAACCAACATGATGAATCTTGTTTCTACGAATCAGATTCCTGTTTTATCTTCTATGACCCTACAGAGAGAAGCCCTGCTTATATTTACAATCCTGAGAGGTGTTCGATTCCAGCAACGCCCTGTTGTTCGTTCAATATTGCTTTGGCTGCAATGGGGTTTGATTCCGGGGTGCTGGCAGAAGAGAACTCTCCATTATGGAGTTATGAAGAGGGAGATAACCAATGCCCTTGGGTGGTCCCTCTCAATGGCCCAATTTCACCAAGACAGTGGATGCAGCAGTCGTGCGTTTGGTATTCTCAGATGTTAACACGGAAGTTAGGCATGCCCCTTATCCAACAGTATTTGGCTCATTTCAAATATGGCAACCAAGATTTCAGTGGGGCTCCTGGATGCAATGATGGATTGAAGGGGGCTTGGATCAGCTCGTCCTTGAAGGTCACACCCAATGAGCAGATCAGCTTCTTAAACCGTCTAGTTTCGAATGAGTTAGGGTTTTCACAATCCGTCCTTAAAAACGTTGAAAAGGTGATGTTTATTGAGGAGCTTCCTAATGGGTGGAAGCTGCATGGAAAGACGGGAACAGGGACTTTTCAATGTGAACCTGGCGGTCGAAAGATCGGTTGGTTTGCAGGATGGATCGAAAAAGAAGGGGTGTACATGACCTTTGTCTGCAATACGGTGTATTCAGATCCTGCTCTAGTTGGCGGAAGGATGGCAAGATTCTGGAGCATTGCGTGGCTTAAGAATTGGGCTTCGTCTCAGACATCGCATTGCCGGCTATCCAGCCCGACGTCCATGCATGTTGAAAATTAAAACCGCCGGTCACTCCATCGACATCAAGAACCTCTCCTGAAAAGAAGAGGTCCTTGACTAATCTGCTTTCCATCCTCTTAAAATCGATCTCTTTTAAAAGGACTCCTCCGCACGTGACAAATTCTTGCTTGTAGGTTGTCTTCCCTTCAACTTTAAACACATGTCCAGTGCAGTGCTTGGCTAATTGTTTAAGCTGAGCGTTGGAAACGCGGGAGAGGGGGCTCTGTTCAACGATCCCGGCTAATCGGATAAGACGTTTCCATAGCTTGATAGGGAGCTTAAAGAGAGCTTCATTCTCCAGGGCCTTTTGAGGTCTGTTCGATTTGAGCTTAAAGAGGACCTGTTCAAGCTCCTCTGTCGTCTGATCAGGAACCCATTGAATGAGCAGGTCGGCACAGTACTGACGCTCATGGAGGTTCCGTGCAGCCCATGCAGAGAGCTTAAGAGCTGCAGGCCCGCTAAATCCCCAATGGGTGATCAACACAGGGCCCCGCTGTTTCCAGGCAGTTCCCTGGATTCGGATAATAGCGTCAGATACAGCGATGCCTGAAAGGTCCAGAAGAGGGGAGGAGGGGACATTGAATGTAAACAGGGATGGGACAGGGGAGACAATGCTGTGTCCGAATGCTCGGGCAAATGCATGGCCTTGGGGGAAGCTTCCCGTTGCAATCAGGAGTTTATCACAGCAAAGCTGTTGTTTTCCCTCTAAAGAGATTAAAAAGCCTTGATCGCCTTTTTCGATCTTTTCAATTTTCTGCTCAAGGCGGATATCAATATTTAAGCGACGTGCTTCTCCAAGCAGGCAGGAGGTGATTGTCTCGGAAGAATCGGTTGTCGGAAACATCCGCCCATCCTCTTCTGTTTTTAGTCGGACGTCGCGCTTCAAAAACCAATTAATCGTATCTTTGGGTTGGAAGCGGTGAAATGATCCAAGAAGTTCCTTATAGCCCCTCGGGTAGTGGTGGACTAAGAGCTTTGGATCAAAAGCAGAGTGGGTCACGTTGCATCTCCCACCCCCGGAAATACGCACTTTAGCAAGGAGCTGTCGTGTTTTTTCCATGATGATCACGCGAGCAAAAGGATCATGCTGCGCCGCAGTAACGGCAGCAAAAATTCCTGCAGCTCCCCCTCCGATAATGACAAAAGTTTTTTTTGCGCCCATAGTTGCTAAAACGGGTTATTTTGAATAGCGATGATACCTCAAAGGGTTCAAAAAAACGATGAAAGAAAGGAATTTGGGGTTCTTATGGTTTAAAAAAATATTTTTCACTCTGGAATCTTTTGAGTCAAAAGATTATTGTCCATTTTTTTGATTGGAGGATAATCAGATGGAAGGATTCAACGCACAGTTTATCAATAAAGAGCAATTGCCTCTTGTGATCGAACCTGAAAAAGGTGGAATGGGAAAACAGCAATTTTGGGAACTCATCCAAAGCAAACGGGACTATCTACGTAAGGAGCTTATGACATATGGCGGCCTTCTTTTCAGGAATTTTCCCATTGAGAATGAAAATGATTTTAGTTCTATGATTGAGCAGATGAACTTGGGAAAGTACATCAACTACATCGGTGGCGATAGTCCACGCGATAAAATTAAAGGGGGGATTTATACCTCAACAGAAGCCCCTTCTTCCATTAAGATCCCTTTGCATAATGAGCTCTCTTTCGTAAAAAATTACCCGAAGCATATCTATTTTTATTGTCATATTGCTCCTGAGCAAGGAGGGGAGACGATCATCGGCGATGCCCGCAAGGTTTTAAAGGCAGTAGACCCTGGAGTGAGGAAGCAGTTTTCAGAAAAAGGGTTAAAGTATGTCTCCTGTTATTATCGGGATAGCACGCTCATGAACATGCTTAATAGGTTTCAGAGATCCCACCGTTCTTGGCTCGATGTGTTTGAGGTCGGTGATAAGAAAGAGGTGGAGCGTCTTTGCCGTGAAAATGAATTCACTTTCCAGTGGAATCAGAACGATTGGCTTAAAATTAGCCAAACGCGTCCATCAACGATACGGCATCCAGAAACGGGGGATGAGGTCTGGTTCAACCAAGTCCATTTATACGATTTCAATCCTCGCCTTTTAGGAATGTGGCGCTATTTTGCAGCAAAAATGTTCTACTGCAGAGGCCATATGAAATTGCATGAGGTGTTTTTTGCAGACCACTCTCGGATATCGCGGCAGGATCTCTATCATGTTCTTGATGTTTTAGATAAGAATACGATCTATTTTTCATGGAAAAAAGGGGATGTTTTGGTTCTCGACAATGTCTTAGCAATGCATGGACGGGCAGTTTTCAACGGCAAGAGGCGGATTTTGACGGCAATGACAGGCTAAATGTTGGATGCAAGTCGTGGGAAAAAAGACCTTTGAATTTTGCCCCTGTAAGGACATTGGCTGCCAAGGGAGGCTGGAATACGGAAAGCATGCCGAGATTAGCCGCTCGTTTATTAAGTACACCCAAGAAAACGTTGTGTCTCACGAAGGCTCTATGAATGACTTTGCAGGCGTCCTGCCTAATATTCAGAAGAATATAAAAAAGACGTAGCCAAAATCTCGTACCTCCTTAAAAAGTCATGGCAATTAAAAAATTTTGCAAATGATTGCGTTTTCCTTTAAAATGCCTCGATATAATAGGCTTCTTTCGAAACTCATTTTGCCAACTCCAAATTGTAAATTCCTGCGATCAGGTT
>CAZOKX010000032.1:0-22231 GCA_964580785.1 uncultured bacterium | reverse complement strand
ATGAAAACCTCAAAGAATAGCTTGGGATCCTATTGAAGTAATGTTTTTTTGTAAATTTCAGAAAATTAAAAAATATAAATTTACATCAAACGGTCGCCTATAAGAGAAGGTGAAAAGCCCTTCTATAAGGAACTCAATATCCTCTCCAAAGCAGGTTCTATTTTGAGTAGGCGGCTAAGAGTTGCTGCCATTTCTTAGCTTCGAGTTGTGAAAAATATGTTTTCAAGATAGACTCCTGGATGTTACACCGAAATTTATCCTCCGAAAGAGATTTATGCTTACATTCCAACAAATCATTTATCGCCTCACCCAATTTTGGGAAAAAAAGCAATGCATTATCCATCAAGGCCATGATCTCGAAGTCGGGGCGGGAACATTCAATCCAGCAACTTTTTTACGGTGCTTGGGACCTGAGCCCTACCGGACGGCCTACGTCGAACCCTCGCGCCGTCCCAAGGACGCTCGCTTTGGTGAAAACCCCAATCGGGTCCAATTGTTCCACCAATATCAAGTGATTATGAAGCCTTCTCCCCCTGACATCCAGCAGGTCTATTTGGAATCCTTGAGGGCACTTAACTTCGACCTGAAAAAGCATGACATTCGCTTTGTTCACGACGACTGGGAATCTCCAACGCTTGGCGCTTGGGGACTAGGATGGGAAGTCTGGTGCGACGGAATGGAAATCACCCAGTTCACCTACTTCCAGTCAATTGGAAGCATTCCCTTGAAACCTGTTAGCGCAGAATTGACCTACGGTCTTGAAAGGCTAGCGATGTTCATTCAAAACAAGAACAGCATTTTCGATGTGAAATGGAACGACACCCTTACCTTCCAAGACGTCATCCACCGGAACGAAGTCGAATGGAGCTCGTACAACTTTACCGAAGCTTCTATACAGATGTGGTTCAAGCATTTCGAGGACTTTGAAAACGAGGCTAAGACACTGATCTCACGCCACCTCCCTCTACCGGCCTACGATTTTGTGATGAAGGCTTCTCACGCGTTCAACATTCTCGACGCCAGAGGCGCTATCTCCGTCACCGAACGGACAGGCTATATCGCCCGCATCCGAGAACTCGCCCGCCTTGTCGCGATGGAATACGTCTCCACACGCGAAAAGATGGGTTTTCCATTGCTTGCTCTTGAAAAGAAAAGGGCGGCTCCGAAGTCTCCGAAACTAAAAACAGTTACAAAGTTTGATCCCAAAAAGCGGCAAGACTTTCTTCTTGAGATCGGCTCTGAACAGCTTCCAGCCACCTTTGTTCCGATCGGCTGCTCGAATCTAGAAAAAACTATCCGTTGCTTCCTCGAAAAGAATTCCCTGAGCTATCAAAACATTCATGCCTATGGAACCCCACAGCGCCTTGCCGTCATCGTCAAAGGCCTTGTCGAAGGGACAGAATCCAAGAAGATCGAAAGAAAAGGGCCTGCGATCGCGGCAGCATTCGACTCCGATGGAAAGCCGACCCCGCAAGGAACAGGCTTTTTAAAGGCAATTAAAAAAGGCGTTGCTTCTCTTTCCGATATCCGTAAAGGCAAGTTCAAAGAACTCAAGATCGGGATTATCAAAGAGGTCGAATACCTCTTTGCAACCATCGAAGAAAAAGGGGTGCCCGCCTTCAATCTGCTCTTAGAAGAGCTGCCTAACCTGATCGCCACGCTAGACTTCCCTAAGAAGATGCGTTGGGGAGACCTTGATATCAGCTACGCCCGCCCTCTGCATTGGATCGTTGCCTTGTTTGGCGAAAAAGTGATCCCCTTTCAAGTGGGCGATATCGTCTCTAACCGGTTCTCCCGAGGCCACGCCCAATTAAAGCCTAAACAGATCCGTTTAAAAGCCCCCAAAGAATACGTTGCCGCTCTAAAGCACCACTACGTTCTTGCCGATATCGAACAACGGAAAAAATCGATTGTTGCGCAACTCCGATCTCTTGAAAAAAAGTTAAAAGGAAAAGTCCTTGAAGAGGATAAGGTCCTTCTTCAAGTCCTCCACCTCTGCGAGTGGCCCAAGCTAACCCATGCGACCTTCGACCCTCTTTATCTGAGAGCCCCTAAAGAGGTCCTAATCTCTGAGATGGTCGAGCACCAGAAGTACTTTCCTATCTCCGATAAAGAGGGCAGTTTACAAAATTTCTTTATCATCACTGCTGACAATACCCCAAACGACTTGATCCGCAAGGGGAACCAAAAAGTTCTTTCCGCACGCCTTTCCGACGGTGTTTTCCTATATGAGCAAGATCTCCAGTTTCCTCTGGAAAAGTTCAACAAAAAGCTCCAAGAAATGACCTACCAGAAGGAACTTGGTTCGATGCTTGACAAGGTCAATCGTTTAACGGCAATCGCCCACATCGTGAACCAGAACCTGGAAATTGCGGACCAGAAAAAAGTGATGCGCGCAGCGGTGCTGTGCAAAGCAGACCTGGCTTCTGCGCTTGTCGGCGAATTCCCCGAACTTCAAGGGACAATCGGGAAGCAATATGCGCTTGCCCAAAAAGAAGACAAAGAAATTGCTCAGGCGATCGAAGAACACTGGATGCCTCGCTCAGAAAATGCCCCTATAGCCCAAACCTCAACAGGGATTGTCTTAAGCATTGCCGACAAGCTCGATAACCTGATCGGATGCTATAGCATCGGGCTTAAACCCTCCTCGTCCAGTGATCCTTATGCTCTCCGACGCCAAGCTATCGGTATCATCAAAACGCTCATTGCCCACAGGCGTAGCATCAACTTAAAAAAAATTATCGAAGAGTGCTGCAAATTTTTCCCTAAATTAGAGCATAGTGTTGAGGGAAAAAATCTCCTTGTTGGCGAGATCCTCACCTTCATTACAGCGCGAACAAAAAGCGTCTTTGAAGATTTCGGGTTTAAAAAAGATGAGATCGAAGCCTCATTGCAGACCCTATGCTGGGACCCTTATGATCAGTATTGCAAGACGCAAGCCCTCCATTCGTTCCGCAAATCGGGCATTGAGTTTGGCAAACTCTTCGAAGTCTATAAGCGGGCAAAGGGACAACTGCAAAAACCTTCATTAACCCCTTTCAATCCTTCTCTTGCTAAAGAAAAAGCAGAGATCGAGCTTGCCTGTACCCTTGATGAGATCAATAAAACGTGGAAAGAAGCGCTGAATGACCGGAACTATGTACAAGCGTTCCGCTTAATGGCAAAACTGCAACCATCTCTTGCCAAGCTGTTTGACACAGTCAAAATTCTTGCTGATGACCCCAAGCTGCAAGAGAACCGGATTGCACTCCTCCAAAAGGTGTTCGCCCATTTCGAGCATTTGCTCGACTTCCGCCATATTCAAGAAGGAAGCTAACCGATGAAGTATCCTATTATTGACCTGCATTCAGACCTGCTGAGCTACCTCCAAATGGGTAAGGAGAGGACCGTTCATGATTCGCTCAGCCGAAGCTCTTTGCCTCAACTTAAAAGCGGCCATGTCAAACTCCAAACTCTAGCCATCTTTTCCCTGACAAAACAGGGGAGCACCCGCATCGCATATGAGCAGCTTGAGCTCCTTAAAAAATTGACCACCCATTACTTTCAAGACTGCGCCCTCTACACTCCCGAAACATTTTTAAGACCTCCTGTTCCGCTCCAGTTCATTCCCGCTTTTGAAAACGGCGCTGGCTTTTCAGAAGAATCGGAACCCCTTTCACAATCTTTGCAGAGGCTTGAACGGATCCACAAAGATTTTAAGCATATTCTCTATATTGGGATGACATGGAATGGAGAAAACCGCTTTGGAGGTGGTGTAGGATCAGACAATGGACTTAAAGAAGATGGAAAGCGCCTCCTAGAGTGGATGGAAGGAAGGCAAATTGCAATCGACTTCAGCCACACATCCGATTCGCTTGCAGAAGGGATCCTTAATCACCTCGATCAAGAAAACTTGAAACTGCCCGTAATGGCCAGCCATTCGAACTATCGCGCCATTACCAATCTAGCTCGCAACATGCCCGACTGGCTTGCCCAAGAGCTCATCCGACGGAAAGGGCTTATGGGAATCAACCTCTTCGCTCCTATGATCCGGAAAAATGATCCAGAAGTGCTCATCCGTCATGTCGAGTACGCTCTATCGCTTGGAGCAAAAGATAACCTAGCATTCGGTGCCGACTTCTTTTGTGATGCCGACTTTCCTGATATCTCGCAAAAATATCAGACAGATACCGCATTCTTTAACGAATACAGCGATGCTAGTTGTTACGCATCAGTCCTAGATCTCTTAGCAACAAAAATCTCCTTGAAGGAAGATCAACTTCAAAAAATCGCCTACGCCAATGCCGAGCGATTTTTAAGCAAGCTCTTTACACCTTCATGATGGCAAAACCAATTGAGGGATGTTCCGTTTGATCTCATCGAACTGTTTGGCAAGCTCGATCGCTTCGTCATCGCTGATATCGCCACTATGGATCTGAGAACGGATCTTTTCTCTTTCATCCATCCAATGACGCACAAGAATTTTTTGGAGGGTTTCTTTGAGCCCCTCTTCCCCTTTTTGGACGTTGATCTTCCGCTCCATGATTTCAGAGAGAAGCTTTACATCTGCTTCTTCGATCCATTGTCCTAAACTGAGCAGATCGCAAGGATGGCCGTTTTCGTAGGCTTCTATAAAGCCCCTGAAAAGGCGCAAGGAGCTTTTAAGATAGAAATGGTCATCGCGAACGTTGGCCTTGGCAAGCTCTATGATGCGAGGCTCTTGCTTGCCGACAAGGATCAACCAACGGAGAAGGTCTGCTTCGAGGATCAGGTTAGCATCGACATCATGGAACTGGACCGAGCCGCTTTTTTTAATAAAGAGATCTGGAAGGGAAATATTGCCGATGTGGAGGGCTGCTTCGGGTACTTTCGCAATTTGGGCAAGCTTACGCAAACTCTCATGGACCATGACGGGCTGCTCCCAATTGCGGATCATAGCCGCTATCTTCTCGACAATTTCGTTTTTTTGTGAAGGAGAATTAAGGTCGTGCCCTTTAGAAAAATACTCAAACAGGAAATTGAGGTAATGCTTGCTCTCTTTGAGGAGCTGCTCAAAATAGGGAGGACCCCTGTCTTTCAGGAGGGTATCGGGATCGCTCCCTTCCGGAAGAGGAACGACAAGGGCCTCGACACCTCTTTTTTGAAAGAAGTTTCCAATTTTCACAGCAGCCTCTTGGCCCGCTTTATCGCCATCAAGAGCAAGATAGGCCCGATTGATCCCGAGGTTCACGAGCTCTTTGACGTGATCTTCTCCGAAAGCTGTACCTTGCCCTGCTACTGTATAGCCGAATCCCGCATGGATTAACTGGAGCGCATCGACTTGCCCCTCAACGATAATCGCATGCTTTTCTTTCACGATCTTCTGACGGCAATAGCTAAGCCCGAAAAGAACATGAGACTTTTTGAATAGGGGTGTTTCAGGGGTATTGATGTACTTGCCGCCAAGAGTCTCTTCTTTGTACTTACGGCCGGAAAAACCTATGACGGCGCCAAGAACATCACGGATCGGAAATACGATCCGATCAATAAAGAAATCCCGTTTGCGGCCGAAAGAAACCAAACCGGCTTGTTCGATGGATTCTCCGTCGATCTGTAGTTCATGCAAGTAACGGAGGAGAAGGTCTCCTTGCCGCGGAGCAAACCCCACCTCAAATGCCCGGATGAAATCGAGGTCGAGCCCTCTGTTATAAAGATAGTGGAGAGCTGGCCTTGCCTCTTCAGCATGGAGCATTAGAAAATGGTACAGTTTAGAGGTTCGCTCAAGCGCTTGTTTTAGTAATGCTTTACTCGGTCCTTTTCTTTCTTGAGCATCGTCGACTTTGTCTAGAACAACTTGGAACCTGTCTGCTAAACTTTCAATCGCTTCGACAAATCCCATCTTGACATGGGTCATTAAAAAGGCGATAGCATCGCCGTGTGCGCCACATCCAAAACAGTGGTAATGGCTACTGCCACGCTGAACAATAAAGGAAGGAGTTTTTTCTTCATGAAAGGGACATAGTGCTTCAAAAGAAGCGCCCGACCTCTTGAGCTGAAGGTGGGACCCCAACACCTCAACAAGATCGATCCTATGGCGCAACGCCTCAAGGCTTTGTTTGGAATAGATTGCCATTTTCGACTCTACTGTATATCCTCTGATCATACACAATAAGGACGATTCCAAGGAATCGTAAAAAGTCTTTATAAAAATCACAAACTGTTTTACAACTAAAAAAACTCTAACCTCTTTTTTCTGAATTTATAGCCAATGTTTAGGTTCGATTGAGGCAGATTGATGACGAAACAAAACGAAGAAACCTTCCCAGAAAGCTCAACCCAATCGCATAAGTCGCCTTTCTATTCCCAGCTAGGCGCTATCTCCGATCCTTCCCTCGGTTCATTGCGAGACCACATCAAAAAAGTGATGATCCCGATGCTTATTAAGATCTTCCAACTCAAGCTAGAATTAAGCCAATCGATCAGCCTCCCCTCCCGTTTACAGCCTAAGTCGAAAGAATCGCCGGAGCAGATCACAGCTCAGCTCAAAAGTTTGGATGAAGACCTCCATTTGCTCCGCATGTGGTGCGACAGCGCGCGCAACCAAGTTGCTAAAGCGCTCAATATTTGTGAAGAAGAGCAAAAAACTACACCGAAGGCCACTGTACATTCAGAACCCTACTCTTCTGTTGCCAAATCGTTTTCTGATGCCCTGTCTGCTCAATCTTCTTTGTTTAAGGCAAAAGAGAAACCGCGTGATCCTATCTCGGAAGTGCCTCCTGCAAGTGAAGAGAAAAAAACCTGGTGGAAGCAGTTTTTCTCATAGAAGATCGTATTCTAGGCTGCTAGAATGTGTCTTTTAAACAAGAGAGACGCTATGCCAATACACACACCTGATCAGAAAACATCTCCAATGATGGCCCAGTGGCACGCTTGCAAAAAGGGCTCGCCCGGCACAATCCTTTTTTTTCGCCTCGGCGATTTTTATGAAGCCTTTTATGAAGATGCGATCGCTATCTCTAAAGAACTCGATCTAACGTTAACCAAACGACAAGATATCCCGATGGCAGGGGTCCCTTTCCATGCTAGCGAATCATACATCGATAAACTAGTTGCAAAAGGCTACCGGATCGCCATTGCTGAGCAGATGGAAGATCCAAAAACTGTCAAAGGAATTGTCAAACGGGAGATCGTACGTGTTGTTACTCCAGGGACAGTCGTCAATTCTGCCCTCCTTTCCGATAAAGCGAACAACTTTTTAGGCTGCTTAACCCAGGTGAACGCAACGTTTGGCCTAGCAGTCCTCGACCTGACAACCGCTGATTTCCGCGCAATCGAGTTTGAAGATGGAAAGCAACTGCTCGATGAGCTATGCCGGCTACGTCCTAAAGAACTCATTTTTTCAGAAAAATGGAAAAAAGAGCATCCAGAATGGATCGAAGAAATCCTACAGCAGTTCAAGCCCGCTCTGCATGTCAAAGAGAACTGGCATTTTGACCACCAACACGCCTGCGACATCCTCCAGCGCCATTTTCAGATGCACACATTGGATGGGTTTGGGCTTAAAGGAATGATCGCCGCAATCAACGCAGCAGGCGCTGCTCTCGAATATGTCAAGGATGAGCTTGCCCTTGCAACGGCCCACATCACATCGATCAGAACGGAGCACCTGTCTCACTACATGCTCCTCGACCGATCAACACAAAAGAACCTGGAACTGACCGAGTCGCTACAAGAAACAAAACGGAACAATACTCTGCTGCATCTGCTAGATCGGACTGCAACACCGATGGGAGGAAGGTTAATGAAACAATGGCTCATCCACCCCCTTCTCAATGTCGATATGGTCCGCTCAAGACAAGATGCCATCGCCTCATTTCAAGAGCTATGGGATACTGCCGAAAATCTGAGCGGGCACCTAACCGAAATCCGCGACTTGGAACGACTGATGATGCGAATCGAAACGGGATATGCTAGCCCTCGCGATCTTATCGGCCTCCGCTTGTCGCTCGAGCATATCGCTCCCCTTTCCCATTTGCTCGAAAGATTTAGAGCACAACTGATTATCGAGGACCGAAACCAACTGACTGATCTGCCGCCGATTGCCGATAAGATCCAACGAGCCGTTGTCGACGCACCTCCCTTGCGGATTACCGATGGGAACATCTTCAAAAAAGGTTACCATACCGAGCTCGATGAACTGCGCCTACTGCGCGATGACAGCGAAGCATGGATTGCTTCCTATCAAGTCAAGCTCAGAGAGTCTACTCAGATTAAAACGCTCAAGGTTGGTTATACAAAAGCGTTTGGATTTTATATTGAGGTGAGCCGAGGGCAGGCAGATCGGATCCCCGACTCCTTCCAAAGACGTCAAACCCTTGTCAATGCAGAGCGCTTTATCACGCCCGAGCTCAAAGAATACGAATACAAAATGCTCCATGCCGAAGAGAGGATGGGATCGATCGAGTATGAACTTTTCCACAGCTTGCGCAAAGAAGTCGCGGCCCATGCCGCTTCGATCCGAAGAATCGCGCAGGCAATTGCCCGCGTCGATGCGCTCCTCTCTCTAGCCAAAGTCGCAATCAAACAAAAATACTGCAGGCCGGTTGTCGACGCGAGCGACATGTTCCATGTGGAACAAGGACGCCATCCCGTCATTGAAGCAGCGCTTAAAAGCGATCAATTCATTCCAAACGACACCTTCTTGGATGGAACATCCAATCGCCTCTCTCTGATTACAGGCCCTAATATGGCGGGAAAATCGACATATATCCGACAAGTAGCACTGATCGCTATCATGGCTCAAATGGGCTCATTCATTCCTGCACAATCGGCCCATATTGGCATTATCGATAAAGTCTTTAGCCGGATCGGGGCTAGCGACGACCTTTCCCGAGGACAATCGACGTTCATGGTTGAAATGGCAGAAACCGCAAATATCCTGCATAATGCCACCAATCGCTCTTTAGTGATTCTCGATGAGATCGGGCGAGGCACCAGCACCTACGACGGCATTTCGATTGCTTGGGCAGTTGCCGAATATTTGCTCACAGCGCCAAAGCAAAAAGCCAAAACTCTATTTGCAACTCACTATTGTGAGCTCACCGAGCTCGAGAAAAAAATTCCTGGAGCTGTGAATTATAATGTTGCCGTCTATGAATCTGAGCGCGGCATTACTTTCCTACACAAAATCGTCAAAGGGAGCACAGACAAAAGCTACGGAATCCATGTCGCTAAGCTCGCGGGCGTTCCGCAAGCAGTCTTCAAGCGAGCGCAACAAATACTGGTCCAGCTCGAAAAAAATGCCAGCCGCGCAACCCCTGAACCGCGCGCGCAGTCTAAAGAAGAGCAGCTCCTACTGTTTAGGCCTCCAGCAAACCATCCGATCGTTCAAGAATTAAGAAAACTTAATCCGAATCAAATCGCACCGATGGAAGCTCTTAAAATCCTCCATGAATGGAAGGAAAAATACAATAATTGAGATACTCCTTCCCAAAGTCGGGGGAATCTGAAAAAAAATTTTGCTTAGTTGCGCAATCGCTATCTAGCTCTTGATTTTTCAGTTGCCTCGATGAACAAGAGCGCATCTGAGCTGCTATTTTTTAATCCTTTAAGCCATGGATAAAGTCCCAAAATCAATCAGTTTTATCACTGGTACTTGATCGATAGATGAAATTATAATATTTTCTTTTTCATTTTCACGTACAGTTGTTATCCCCGAATCTCTCATAAAGCTTAAAGCGCTTTGATACTGTGTTTCTAAGTCCTCGGTCCAGGAACCTTGGTACTTAGCACGTACGACGCCTTCAACATGTTCCATGACTATCCACCTCTTGCCCAGTATTACATCACTTGCAATATATTGAACAATATTTGGGTGACCACCATTTTGAGCTATCATTTGCAGAGTTAGATCCTCCCTGTCACTTTCAGTTCTAAGAATTTTAATAACTACATTGTTATTCGATCCTTGATCACGCGCTAAAAAAACGTCTCCGTAACATCCCTGAGAGCTGATAAGCTCTGTAATCTGATAAGATCGCCCTTGAATCTGATATGTTTTGTCCAGATTTTCAAGAATAAAATCAACGAGATTAACTGGGGGAAGACTTTTATAAGTAACAAATAATTTTTCGAAAATTTGGCTTATCTTTACTCCTTGATTTTTAAAGCCCATCCGAACAGATAAGACGCATTCATTAAGCCGCCCTTCAAGAGGGCGCTCCGCCATCAATTGATCAAAAGGTTTTTTGGATTCAATGCTTGACCACCAATTTTTTAAATCTTTTTCTGAATCGGCAACAGCAATTGCAGAATACTGATCTATACAAGTAAATTCTATTTTTGTTCCAAAAGGATTAATTGTCATTTTTTACCTCAAAAAGATTAATTTTAATTAACAAAATAATTAATATTATTTAATAAATATTATAACAATAAACAAATAAAAAAAACAATTTAATTTTTATTATATGGAAAAAGTGAAAAAAGAGACCCTTGAATTTTGTCCGAGTAGTGTGATAGTGTCGTTGTCAGTCGTCTCATTGAGACGGCTCCCTTGTTTTGGATGGGTATACAAATGCAATCATTCCATACTCAAAATTTTTATTTTAAGATGTTTGTAACTAAAATTTTTGGAATTAGAATTTGCTGAAAAAGTCCAAAGAATCGACAGAAAGTAAATGCGTTAACAATATAAAATAGCACATAAAAATGCCTTTCTATGGCCTTTGACGCCAAACAGCTTGAACAGTTTCCGATGCAACCAGGCGTCTATCTAATGAAAGATGCTGAAGGCAAGATCATCTATGTCGGTAAAGCTAAACAATTGAAGGTTCGAGTCAAGCAGTACTTTGCTTCCAGCGGCGATAGCCGTCCTATGGTCCCTTTTCTTATCCAACAGATCGCCCATATCGATACTATCATCGTTCCCTCAGAAAAAGAGGCGCTTCTTTTAGAAAATACCCTGATCAAAAAGCACCAGCCCAAGTTCAATGCAATTTTAAAAGATGACAAGACATTCATCAGCCTGATGATCAATAATCGCCATCCTTGGCCCATGCTGCGCCTCATCCGGTACAAAGGAAAACCTAAAGACAACGGCCTTTATTTCGGCCCTTATACCAGCGCCTACGCTGCTCGCCAAACGTATGAACTGCTCCTCCGGTTATTTCCCTTAAGGCAGTGCAGCGATGAAGAGCTAAAACGTCGGACACGCCCCTGTCTTCTATATTCGATCAAGCGCTGCTGCGCTCCCTGTGTCAGCAAGTGCTCGAAAGAGGAATATGAGTCGTATGTGAAAGGCTCCATCCGCTTTTTAAAGGGACAAGACAAAGAAATTGTGCGCGAACTCTACATTGAAATGGAAAAAGCCTCTGAATCACTTCAGTATGAAAAAGCTGCTTCCCTTCTTAAAACGATCCGCCAGCTGGAGCATGTGGTCCATTCCGATCAGATCGTTGCTAAAATAAATGGAACGGACACTGACGTGATCAACTTTTACCGGCAAGGAGAAGAAATAATGCTTGCCCAACTACTCTTTCGAGAAGGTAACCTGGTCGGATCAGAACATTTCTCTTTTTCGAATATCCTCGAAGACGATGAAGAGCTGATCACTTCCTTTCTAATGCAACACTACCGCTTTCTAGACAACCTGCCAAAAGAGATCTTTCTCCCTTTTCCTTTGAAGGAGATGGCATCGCTTGAGGAGATCTTATTTGAGCAATTAAAGACAAAAATTGTGTTAACCGCCCCTCAAAAAGGGGATAAAAGGGCCCTTATCGAACTCGCTAAAGAAAACGCCAAAGTCCTCTTTATTCAGGAAAAAAATCAGCAGGAGATCCAAGAAAAGCAGCTGCTCGACCTCCAAGAGACTCTAAAACTTAACCGCTATCCCCAGCGGATCGAATGCTTTGACACATCTCATATTGCAGGCGATGAAGCCGTTGCTGCAATGGTGACATTCACCAATGGCGAAAAAGAAACGAAACGGTATCGCCTTTTTCGAATTAAGACAGCATCTTTTGCCGACGACTATGCGGCAACCCGGGAAGCTCTTACTCGCCGCCTCATCCGAGCTAAAGAAGAGGATGACCTCCCCGACCTGATCATTATCGACGGAGGTAAAGGCCACCTCAATACGGCCCTTGAGGTTTTCAAACAGCTCGATATCGCCTCTGTCGACGTCATTGGTGTCGCAAAAGAATCAGGACGCCACGACAAAGGGGTAACCCAGGAACAAATCTTTCTTCCAGGGCACCACGACCCAATTTTTTTGAATCCCCGTTCCTCCTTGCTTTTCCTCCTCCAAAAGATCCGCGACGAAGCCCATCGAAAAGCGATTACCTTCCATCGGCAGAGACGGGGCAAAAAAAATCTCATTAGCAAAGTCGACAGCATTTCCGGCATCGGCCCAGTCAAAAGAGCCCGCCTCCTCAAACATTTTGGCAGCTTTGAAAAGATCTGCAAAGCAACTGAAGAAGAGCTTTCAAAAGTTCAAGGCGTTACGAAAAAAGACATCGGAAACATTTTTAAGGCTCGAGAAAAGGGGTAATTTCTCATCCGAGGAAAAAACCCTACCCAACATGTTAGATCAAGGCAAAGCTCTTTTCAAAACTATGGCTCCAAGCTTATTGGCAAAGAGACTTAGGTGTGTTAACTTTCTCGATGTTCAAATTTCCTCAGGGATCGAGTCAAGGAAATTCTTACAAAGATGCAGCTTGTTACCGGAGAGATTTAGATATACTAACTCCCTACACTTTCTAATTTCTTTAGAAATGGAATCAAGGCGGTTATTAGAGACATCTAGATGCACTAAATGCTCACATTTTCCAATTTCCTCGGGAATAGACTGGAGCTTGTTATAAGAAAGATTCAGCCGTCTTAAATTCGGTAATTGAATGTCCCCAGGGACAGACTCGAGACAGTTATTAGAAAGATCAAGCCATTGTAACTTCTGAAGTTGGCTAGCCCACCTAGATAAGGGTGCGGATTGGTTATCATACTTTTGATCAAAAATCATCGGAAGGCTCGTTAAGCGCAAGCCCCTTAAACAAAGGTGGATCTTTCCAAAACGGAAAAAATCTATAATTTTATGTCTAGCTTGAGCTCTGTCCTCCGTTTCTCCACCCTCTGCTACCCACGCCTCTAAAATATTGCTGATGTATTGATCAGGGCTTTCCAGTCGATCCATGGCTTGAAGTAAAGCACGAATATTCCCTGTTAGTTGGTCTTTTTCCCAAATACGATCTTGACCATCCGAGAGCCCAAAGGTTTTCCGAATCTGGCATGCAACCGCGTCTTTTCTATCTTGATCCAACTGTCGAAACATATCAAGCGTCAGCTCTTTCACAACTGAATTAAGTGCGGGTTGGCTATCAAAAACATGCGCCTCTCCAAAATTAAACTCTAAGGGTTTTTTAAAGTACTTCGAAATATCATCAAAAATTTTTTTACGCAATTCATCAGGCAAACAGCTTAGACTTAGTCGCTTAGAATCAACAGAATCATCCCCATAAAGCGTTAAAAGATGCCTATAAACGTTTTCGCAACATCGTCCTGAAAAAAGGGAGACTGTAGACATGGGTTACCTTAAAATAAGATTTTTTGTAACAGTCCAGATACCTTCTCCTTCATCAGACATCTGAAAAATAAAGGGCTAGAGGGCAACTGCGTAAGCAACAAATTTCAGATGTTCCAATTGCTACTTAATGATAAGCGTCATCATCCATTCGCGGCGGTAGCCTAAGTGGGCAGATAACAAAATACCGAGCTCTTTTTCAATTTCAGGGAGGAAAATTTGCCTTGTTTCCAATTCGACAAGAGGTATTTCAGCAACGACCTCGATCTGTTTAAAGCCGCGTAAGATTACTTCCGTTTTTAGCACGTTTGCAGGAAACCGTTCTTTCCAGTAATCTTGGATCAATCCCTCGATCAACTTAGCCTCGACAATGACATCTCCGGTTTCCATTCGAATCCGAAAGTAGGCGCCCCTGTGCATGACATAAAACCCAATGCATAAGAGCAGCGCTGAGCCGACAGTGACATATCCTAAAAAGCTCAGGTTGACGGTTTGGGCGGTGATGGAGTTGGCAAAAGACACCCTTAAATGGGGAGCATAATCCAGGCCGATAAAGAGCCCGCCTAAGAGAAACAAGGCAACGACAAAAATAAACTGCACGGCAGAAAAAAGCAGATTGCCTTTCCGCATAGGTCTAAAAATCCTCGTCATAACGTTCTGAAGACTGGGCTGTCGCATGGATCCGCTTTGCAAGGACATCTTCGAGAGCTTCCTTGCTTCCAGGAGTTTCTTTGGAAGAGATCAAGTTTTTAAAAATAACATGTGCTGTCCCGACGTGCAACCCTGTTAATTGACTGATCTCTTTGAGGAGTTTCGTTTGGATTTCTTCTGCTTTATCGGGAATGCAAACACCGTAGGCCACATTGACTTCGACCTTGACATTGACCAAATGATTTTTTTGATCCTGTTCAACGTGGATCCCTTTAACGCTCTCTTGCCGATCTCTACCAAGAAGGCTATCGAATAAATTTCCTTCCAAAGGCTCAATCCCATCGATTTGAGAGAGACATTGGAGGGCGATCGATTGAAAAACTTTAGTTTCAATATCGCGAATAAATGTGGTTTCAGGAAGCTCAAGCTCCTTTGTATCGATCTCTTTTAATGGATTATGCATCTTCTTAAACTCCTCTTCTCGTAGATCAAACTAAATGTTAACTCAATTGATTATTCTGGAATAGAGAAAAGGATCCTGCAACAATTGGAAGAATCATTTTTTTGGCAGCATCGGCCTTTTTTAAAAATTTTAATAATCATTTGCACCTTGCTAGCCTCATAATCTTTTTAGATTGTTCGGCGCCCTTTTTTCCTTGAAGGGAACCCTATTCTTTTCTAATCTTATAATAGCTTAACGTTGTTCTTTAAGGAGACCTCCATGCAACAAATTATTATGATTATTATCTGCACAATCATTGGAGCAATCTGCTACCGCTACTCGAAACAGCGGGGACGCAACCCCTATACATGGTTTGCAATCGGCCTGCTTTTTGGCATTCTTGGCCTAATCGCCCTCTTTGTCATGCCCCCTCTCAACCGACCCCACAATACAAAAAATGGGAAAGATCCTTTTATAGAACCAACTACTCCAACCGTGATCAATCATCATTTAGAAACGCTCGACCCCTCCCACTCCAGCAAGCTGTGGTACTATCTCGATCAGGAAAACCAGCAATTTGGACCGATGAGCATCGACGCGCTGACCAAAGCCTGGCGCGACGGGAAAGTCCATGGGGCCACTTACGTCTGGAATGAACTAATGGAAAATTGGAAGCGATTCGAAGAGGTCCTTAAAGGACCTTCTCCGCTCAATATAAAATAGAAAGGCCATGTTTTCACACGGCCTTCATCCACTAAGCAATAGAAGGGATCAACTACCAGCTCGATTTAACAACGCCCGGGATCATTCCACTGTTCGCCATCTCGCGGAAGCAGAGACGGGATAGCTTAAATTTCTTCAACACTCCGCGGACACGGCCTGTCAACTGGCAACGGCTGCAAAGACGCACAGGAGAGGAATTACGGGGCATTTTATTCAGAGCCACTTTGGCAGATTGACGCTCCTCATCGGTCTTGCTCATGTCGAGGATAACGGATTTCAGTTGCTGACGCTTATCCCATTTTAATTTCACTAGGCGCTCGCGCCGCTTTTGCTTTGCTATAGAAGATTTTGTTGCCATATGCTCTCGTTACTTTTTGCGAGCAGGACCTTTTTGTCTCTGCTTGCGGTTAGGATCATTTCTGTTAATCACATATACGCGGCCTTGGCGGCGTACAATCTTATCACCTTTTGAAGGATCGGCTTTAATCGATGCTCTGACTTTCATGATAACCTTAGCGTAAGAAATAAAAGTTAGACGTCCCTTATACAAAATCGATGGATTTCTTTGCAAGATCCCAAAGCTCTCCACCCAAAGGAAATTTCAAACTTCGGCAGCAAATTATTATTTGCTTTTTTTGACTTGAGCATATTGTAAGGGTTGCGTTATAGTCATGGCAAAATTATTTTACTTTCGCTGAAGGATTAATATACGATGAAGCGCACCTATCAACCCAGCAAGAAAAAGCGACAAAACGCATGTGGATTTCGCAAGAGAATGAAGACAAAGGACGGCCGGAAAGTCATCAACCGTCGACGTCGCAGCGGGCGGAAAAAGCTTGCAGAGTAGTCGAGCTTAAAAGCAATGGCAAAGCGGTTCAACGCAAGTTGCCCAAGTCTGCACGAGTTTTGAAGCGCTCCCATTTTAAGAATATCCATAAATATGGCAATCGTCTAATTGGCGAATGGGTCTCTCTTGACTATAGGTTGGGACGATCTTCGTGCCCCCGCTTGGGTATCACTGTCTCCCGTCGCCATGGAAAGGCGCATGATCGGAACCGTTTTAAACGGGTTGTCCGAGAGGCTTTTCGAGAGCTCTATCGCGACCTTCCCATTTCTTTTGAAGCTAATATTTCTCCGCGCCGTGCCTCGCCTGAATTATGTAAATCAATTATTTTAAATGAGCTACTTCAACTCATTAAAAAAATATGACGCAGCAATCCCATGTCTTTGCCCATTTAAACCCAGACCAGCAAAAAGCGGTCTTGGCGACCAATGGACGGGTCTTGATCCTAGCAGGAGCTGGCAGCGGAAAAACAAGCGTATTAAGCTACAGGATTGCCCATCTGATCCAAAATCTTGAGACCCCACCTACGGCAATCCTCGGCTTGACCTTCACAAATAAAGCAGCCGCAGAAATGAGAGAACGGGTCAGTAAAATTATCGGCTCTAAGCTGGCTAAACAAATCACTCTCAGCACATTCCACAGCTTTTGCATGCAAGTCCTCAGGAAAGAGATCCATCATCTTGGCTATACGCCAAACTTCTCCCTGTACAATGAAAAAGACACCCGCCGGATGACAACCCAGATTGTGCGCCATATGCTCGAACATGAAGGAGACCTTCCCTCTATTGAAGAGACAATTAGCAAAATTTCTTATGCAAAAAGTCGAGGCCTTTCATTTCAAGAGGTACTCCCCAAAAAAGATAATTGGCACGATAATTTTAGCGCGGATCTTTACCGACGACTGCAAACATGCATGCGCGCTTATAATGCTGTCGACTTTGACAGCTTGCTGTCGCTTACCGTTCAGCTCTTTGAAGAATTCCCCGAAGTGCTCGCGCGCTATCAAAACCGTTATCGCTACAT
The DNA here is from genome assembly GCA_964580785.1 of uncultured bacterium. GTDB lineage: Bacteria > Chlamydiota > Chlamydiia > Chlamydiales > Rhabdochlamydiaceae > Acherontichlamydia. Next base: position 5,014 of record CAZOKX010000032.1, on the reverse strand, counting down.
CATGATCGATGAATACCAAGACACTAACCCGATCCAATACAAGCTCTCTAAGCAATTATCTGCAAAGCATCAGAACTTATGCGTCGTAGGCGATGACGACCAGTCGATCTACGGCTGGCGCGGAGCAGAAATCAAAAACATTTTACAGTTTGAATCGACCACCATCATCAAACTCGAACAAAATTACCGCTCAACACCAACTATCCTCAAGGCTGCCAATGCAGTTATCGCCCATAATGCAGAGCGTCATGGCAAACAACTGTGGAGCAAAGGAGATATCGGCGAACCTATCACCTTGTTCCATGCACCCACGGATGCGGAAGAGGCTCAATCTGTCATTCAGCGGATGGTCAAGCTCCACAAAGAAAAGAAACTTGCCTGGCGGGACATGGCCATTCTATACCGCTCGAACATCCTCTCGCGCCCAATCGAAGTGACCCTGATGAATGCAGTATGGGAAAAAGAAGGATCATGGGTCCGGGGAATCCCTTACGAAATTTTCGGAGGGACAGAGTTTTACGAACGCGCGGAAATTAAAGACATCATCGCCTACCTCAAAGCAATCGATAATCCGATGGACCAAGAAGCAATGCTCCGGATTATCAACGTCCCAAGACGGGGAATTTCCGATAAAACTCTGGACATGCTGACACAGGTTAACCGCACCAAATCGATCCCTCTTTGGAACCTGCTGCAAGAGATCGCTTCGCCTCTTTCCAGCGAATTAAAAAACGATTTGAGCGACCGTGCTTTAAAAGGAATTATCGAGTTTGTGGCATTGATCCAACAGGCCCAAGAAAAATTCCAAGGAAAAGAGATCCATACAGCTCTGTCCTGGCTCATCGATGAGATCGACTACCGCAAAGCGATTGCAGAAGAAGTCAAAAGCCAAAAAATGCGCGACTTCAAATGGGAAAATGTAGCCCACTGCATCGATGCACTTGCCATCTACGAGGAAGAGCAGGAATCCCTTGGTCTTGAAGAGGAGATCTCCCTATCCCACTTCTTAAGCACTACCCTCCTTGATCAAAACCAAACGCCTGAAAAGCGCAACAAACTCTGGGAAGATAAGGTCAATCTGATGACCTTCCATAGCGCAAAAGGGCTTGAATTTACCGCCTGCTACCTCATCGGCCTAGAAGACCACATCATTCCACATGAAAAAAGTCTTATGGAAACAGGTCTAGAAGAAGAGCGACGCTTAATGTATGTCGCCATGACACGCGCCAAAAAACACCTGACGCTCAGCATGGCGCGCAAGCGGAAGAAGATGGGCAAAGAGATCACAACAAACCCCTCCCGCTTTCTCCATGAGATCCCCAAAGAACTGCTCCGAATCACTTCCTGGCAAACTGTCGAATAATCTTTAAAGCCCCTCTGATGCGAAAACAATTAGCGAAACTCGAAGACAGCCTCTTGGTTCTTAAACATCTCTTTTACAATTCCCATCGAATAATGGGTAGCAACGTTCGACGCAAACTTAGGAAAATCGATCGAAGCTAAGTGGTCCGCCTTATCCGATATTGTCCGAACGATCATGAACGGAATTTCATGCTCAAAACAGACTTGGGCAACAGAAGCTCCTTCCATTTCAACAGCTAAAGTGCCGGGCACTTCCCTATCAAGAGCTTTAATCTTTTCAGCTTGAGAGACAAACTGGTCCCCGCTTGCAATAATCCCATGATAAATTTGAGGCTTTTCAATTGAAAAATCTCTCAACATCGGTTGGGTAAAAAAAGAAGAGGTAAAAAAGGATTTTGCTGCTCTGCTTGCAGATTCAATTAGCATAGAGTTAGCTTGGAAAAACTGAACATTAAGATAGGGAATTTCCCTTTTTTCAAAAAGGGGTGTTGCATCCATATCGTGCTGGTACAATTGCGTTCCAAGAACAACATCGCCGATATTAAGAGAGGCGCTGATCGCTCCGGCAACTCCTGTAAACAGAATGCAATCGACACCAAATTTTGTAATCAATATGGCAGAAGTGGCCGCAGCGGCGACTTTACCGCAGCGGGAAAATACAACAACGCAATCTTTGTCGAATAATTTTCCGACGACATATTCTCTTCCTCCTATGAAATGGCTGACAGGCTCTTGCATCGCTTCCTTTAAGGTCACAATTTCCTCCTCGAGCGCACCCATGATTCCAATAAGACCAAATCCATTCATAACATCTTCCCTTCTATTAAATTGATTGACATCGGCAAAATTTTTGAAACTGCTCTAACGTGGGCTTGAATCCACAAAACCTTTTGATAAAAACTTTTCCTCCGCCTCCCACCCAGTGGCAGATGATTGCATTAATGTTGATCCCCTGAGAGACGCGCCAATTGAAAACCCCCGGTATCTCATTGACGTAGATCTGCATTGTATTGATAAGATGAGAAAGCAAGACCTCATCCCCCCAAAATTCATGAGTTAGCGTTAAAGAACCTTCAGCCCATTTTTCGATAAGTGGAGCGCCATGTTCGCAGACGATCACACCGCTATTGTACAAAGCTTTTGGATGAAAGCGGGGTAGATCGGTGAGGATAAATTCGCGCATAATCCCCAGCTGCGATTCAACACTGCAGTGATCAAAGAGTGGATCTATTGATCCAAGCACCTCACAATCGAGGTCGAGCCAAAGAGTTCTCTGAAAGGGAGAGCGGAGAAACGCAAAAGGCTTCTTAAACCAGACGTGGCGAAAGTCCCAAACAGTGCTCGTATAGCAGTTTTCCCACAGTTGCACGAGTTGAGAAGCAACAGCCTCTTTAGGCGCCACTTTGGAAGTATCGAATACGATTGGGATGACCTCTCCTCGTTCGCGGCACCATTGCAAAGCATCTTCCGACATGCCAAAATCGCAGAACACAACGGGATGATCGTTGTGATCGCGTAACCGCGACCACCACCATGGAAGGAGCCACTCCTGCGCGTCATCACATCCGCAGATGATCCCTTTGGGATAAGTTGGAGTCGACTGCCACTGAGCATGCATCTTATCCATCCGATTATCCCCTTGCCTTGCTGCAGGCTGCAAAAAAAAGAATCTAGGGCGAGTTTAATACCGCCTTGCTCCATCTGTTTTACTTCATAAGACTCCAGGTAAAAAGAACGCAATACTAGCACTTTCACTAGCTGGAGTTAGCCTTTATTTCTTCCTTTTTTCCCTTTTTCTTTCTTCTTTACCGCGCTCTTTTTCTCTTTCTTGCTCCTGCTTTTGATCTTCGGAATAGCCACGGACACATGCGTTTTTGTTTGCTTCAATTTTATCCACTATCTCATTATCAATGGGATAGTTCGCCTCATGAGCGAAGCTAATGGTGGACACTAAAACCGCAATTAATACAAGGACTTTGCGGATCATTATTTTCCTCTTTCTCTTGTTTGTAAAAGAAGAATGAAGCCGAATTTAACACTTTTGATGATATTTCTTTCAATTCTTTTCATGACATCGGGATGCCAAAAAACCATTCAGCCTTCTGCTTATGACCTAACTTCAGAAAAAAGAGCTTGGATGGAAAAATTTTTCACTGGCTTAATGCTACAAGACCCGGCAATTTACACAATTCGCAAAAAATAAAGTCATAAATTAGCACAAGATCTGGAACATAGATTTTTCACTCTAGTTGGAATGTCAACAAATGCATTCCATGCATCACAGCAAGCAGCCATAAGAGACTGTCCACAAATCTCCGCTCACATAACCCATGTCTGCAAAAATTACCTTCGGTCGTTGTCCCGGCCTCATTCGTTCTTAGACTAATCGAAGACCCTCTTTCTCGCTGACATTGGCTGCGCTAATCACTACCCCGATAGGGAATCCTAAAGTATCAACGATCAAATGCCTTTTTCGACCCTTAATTTTTTTACCCCCATCAAACCCTGCGAGCCCCTTTTTTCTGTTGTTTTGATCGATTGGCTATCCATGATCCCAACACTTGGGGTTTCATTTTTCCCAATAACCGCCCTCAATTTCCTATGCAGCGCATCGTAAATATGTTCGATTTTCCCGTTATGGATATCTGCTCATGTGGGTGCTCATCTAAAGTATGAGCCAAGCAGTCTACTAAATTTTTAGGTTTGTGGACAGTCTCTAATAGCATTATAATCTTCATAACAGCGATTCGCTAAATACTCATCTCGAAATGCTCGCCATACTTGCTCAGTTGGATTCAATTCTGGGGAAGCCGGAGGAAGAGGTAGAAGACTTATGTTATTAAATCGTTTATCCTTTTTGCAATGCTGCATTATCGAATGGCGTTATCGGAGTAAGTATCAGGTCGCCCGGGCTTCCCCGTTCGTTCGAGTACCAGTTAGCAATAGCATCTTCGCTGAACCAAAAAGTGATGCTTCCCCGATTTACCAACGATCGGTTATATTCTTTCCAGTTACGGGTGCGGTACTTGTCTTTCTTTTTAAGAGGAGTTGAATTTTTCCTGAGAGCCATGTCGAACCTAAAGTTTTTCTCTAAGCAACAAAAAATTTATAGATTCGAGATTCTGAAGGCAAAAGAATCCTCACTCGTACTTATTTACGCAACATAGCCTTCATGGGATTGATTTATTAAAAAGTAGGAGGATCTCTTGCTGCGATATTCCAAGCTTTTTGTAAACTCAATTCTGCTTCTCAAAATGCCGTCCGCTGCTCTTTACCCTCAAAGTCATACTCCACAAACTACGTTTCAAGTGCAAAAAGTCAACCTTGAAGAGAAACAGATAATACGGGATTATGTATTGTCCTATGATGAAGTCCTTTGCCTGCTTGACAAGATTGAATCCGGCGAATTAGAAGAGACCTGTTCTCCTGAACAAGTAGAGAGCGTTGCTAACTTTGTCGCCTTGTTGGCAAAAGAAGGGGTTCTTCCGGATAATTCTCCAGAAAGTTTATCCCTTGATGAGGATATCGAAGACCTTCTGAATGGGAAAGATAACATTTATGAAGATGCTGTTTCTTTTGTAACTCCAGGCGAACACCAATATAGTGATTTAAATTATAAATTTCATCTCTCAAGATAACTCCGAAAAGGCAC
>CAZOKX010000031.1:0-22412 GCA_964580785.1 uncultured bacterium | reverse complement strand
TTACTTTTTTAGAGATTTGCAGATGATTAAAAATTTAAATTCAAACCACTATATATAAAATTCAGAGAATTGTATGATAAAAGTTATTTTTGATAAATGGCATAACTCGAACATGGGCTGCCAAGGGATCTCGACCGAGATTGATGCGGCAGCAGCAATTTGAATACGTCTATATATTTGGAGCAGTGTGTCCCGCTCGCGATGAGGCCGTTGGACTCGTTTTGCCGATTGCAAATACAGATGCGATGCTTGTTCATCTGGAGCATATTTCGGCAAAAGTTCCGAAAGGACGGCATGCCATCTTGGTTTTAGATCAAGCAGCGTGGCATACAACTAAACGATTGCAAAAATTTACAAATCTCACACTGCTATCGCTTCCGCCAGCTTCTCCAGAGCTCAATCCGACTGAACAGGTCTGGCAAACGCTGAGGGATATGTATCTGGCGAATCGTTGCTATAAGGATTATGACGATATCGTGCAGCCTTGTTGTGATGCCTGGAATAGGTGGGTCGATATTCCTAGGAATGTAAAAAATCTTTGTTCAAGAGAGTGGGCTAATTTATGAATTTATTTTCTTGGAATGGTATTAAATCAATATACCGCTTCCTGCAGCTTCCCCTGAGCTGAACCCGACTGAGCAAGTCTGGCAAGTCCTTAGAGATCAATATTTGGCGAATCGTTGTTTTGATTCGTAACGATCGGCTAATTTTCAATAGATGGTTGAATTTCAGGGATTTGGACCAACCGCGAGTTCTTTTCTACAATTTCAATAGGATCAAGCTCTAAGCCGGTCGAAGCAGCTCCTAAATCTCTAAATTTGCGCGCTGTGACTAGGACCCGCGATTCAAAAGACCCAATCCCTTTGTTGTAAGCATCAACAGCAGAATTAAGGCTCCGCCCCATTTTTGAAAGATGGGATGACATATCAACTAGACGCTTATAGAGGTCGTGCCCAAGCTCATTGACTTCATTAGCGTGCTGTGACAAGCTCTCTTGCTTCCACCCATAAAAAACCGATTTAAGCAAAGTAATCAGCGTGGTGGGCGTTGCCAGGATCACCCCTTGATTAGCCCCCGACTCTATTAGCCCTGGATCAAATTCCAGCGCAGCGCTAAAAAACGTCTCCGCAGGTAAAAACAGGACAACGAACTCAGGCGTAGGTTGGAATGCCTCCCAATAAGCTTTCCGACTAAGCATAACGACATGTGCGCGCACCTGCCGCGCATGGTCTCGGAGGCGCGCTTCACGTATTGTTTCATCAGAAGATTGAATCGCTTCTAAATAAGCCTCCAAAGGAACTTTTGCATCGACTACCACCTGACGTCCTCCAGGAAGACGTACTAAAAGATCGGGGCGCACCCTTCCTTGATCGCGAACCTCATTCTCCTGTTCGTAAAAATCGCAGTGGTTGAGCATTCCCGCCATTTCGACAACGCGCCGCAGCTGGATCTCCCCCCACCTTCCTCGTGCAAGCGGAGTCCTCAACGCCTTGACCAGGCTCGACGTCTCTTGACGAAGCTGCTTTTCTGTTTCAATAAGAGACCGGACCTGCTCTTTTAAAGACTCCTGCTCGCCCCTCCTCTCTTTTTCGATTTGGCGCATCCCTGTGTCAAGTTTGAGCAAGCCCTCTTTAAAAGGAGCCAGCATCTCACCGATCGCTTGGTGCTTCCTGTCTAAATCTCCTCTTGCCATTTCATGAACCCTTTCCAACGATGATTTAGCTAGGGCGAGGAATTGCCGGTTATTTTTTTCCAGTGCTTCGGAAGAAAGCGACGAGAAGGTATGTTTCAACTGCTCCTGGGCTTGGATAAGAAGCGCTAGTTTCTCTTCAGCAACGTGATATTTAAGGTGAATTTCTTGCAGCTGCTTGTCCTTATCTTTAAGTTCTCCCTCGAGGATCGGAATCCGTTGATTGTGCTCTTGAAAAAACAGAAGTTGGAATACAGCTTCCTGCCTTTTTGCCCGTTCCTGCAACCAGGCCCAAATGACTCCGCAAAGAGCAACCGAGCTAGCTATAATGATAATCATCTCAATCTTCGCTCTCTGGTTCAAAATCTTCTAATGTTTTCGATTTTTTTCCAGCAATCAACCGGATGATCGACAGTGTCCAGCCTAAAATGACATACCCCCAAGATACAACAGCGAGCATAACAGGGAAGAAATAGAGGACTCCATAAAGAAGGAAAATGGCCAAGATAACCGTCACAAAGACAAGTTGAAAGGAGGGAACTCGGAAATGTAAAACTTTGGAACTAGGGAACTTCCAGCGACTAACCATGAAGTAACTGAGAATGATCATGAGACATGTTAAAATAATTGCGCGCGTATGATCTTCAATAGGCAAGATCCTCTCAACGACTGGTGATGCAAAGAACAAGTTTGCAGAGACTGCCGCAAGAGCTGCGGCATCGATCGGCAATCCTGTGAAATGCTTTTTATGCGCTGCTTGGGCCTCAGGATCTCCTTTTGCATCGTTTGCCTTTACATTGAAGCGGACAAGGCGCAACACCCCGCAAATAGAAAACAGCATCGCTCCAGTAACGGCAAAAAAGGAAAGCCCGGTTCCTTGTTCCAGCGATAGGCTTTTTAACATCAGAATGGAAGGCGCAACACCGAAGGAAATGGCATCTGCTAATGAATCAAAGACCACGCCAAACTCACTTTCTGCCCGCATCGCCCGAGCGACGGCACCATCTAGCAAATCAGCAAAAGCAGCGAGCAACAGTAACAAAACGGAGGTTTGCAATACTTGATATGTCCCCGAACCCGGCTCGACCATATTGACTTTGAAAATGACAAACAAACCGCAAGCCAATCCAAACGCAGTAATAATATTTGGAACAAGATACACACGTCTCATACTAATGACCTCTTAATTAAGCTTAAGCCTCAGATAACACAGAGCCGGTTCTTGCAATCTTCTCAAACTTGAAGGATTTTTCCTATTAAAAAAAATTTAATAAATCTTGCTTTTTACATCCAGAAATCGGTCGCCCCATTGATATGGGCCTAGCAGCCAGCTCCTTTATTCTCTAAGACAAAGTGTCTATTGGATATTTATTCCTAGGCAGATAAAATTGTTTGCCTATGACGCTTCTTCCAAAAAACCCAGAAGGCTGTCCCTACCTTATCCTTGCTCCTATGGAAGGGGTCGGAGACCGTTGTTTCCGCAAGGCAATGGCCTCTATTGGCGGCTTTAATGAGGCTGTAACCGACTTTTTACGCGTCCCAAGCAATGGCCATGTTCAAAGCTTGGCGCAACTGTATGAACCGGAGGAGACCAAGCCGATCCCTCTTGCCGTACAATTAATGGGCTCTGATGTCGGACTAATGGGGGCAATGGCCCAAGAAGTGGAAAAGAGGGGTGCTCCCCGCATCGATCTTAATTGCGGCTGTCCCTCTAACACCGTCACAGGACGCGGAGCAGGTTCCAGCCTGCTCAAAGATCCAACCCTTCTGAACCAAGTGGCAGCTGCCATGGTTAAGGCCGTTTCCGTCCCTGTTACGATCAAGATGCGGTCGGGCTATGACGACACATCACGCTTCCAAGAAAATCTTTTTGCCGCCCAAGAAAGCGGTGTCAGCTACATCACGCTACATCCTCGCACCAAAGCCGATGGATATGGACCTCCTGCAAAGTGGGAACTAATTGCTGCAGCAAAAGAGATCGTAACAATCCCAATCGTCGGCAATGGCGATATCCTTACAGTCGATGATGCGCTCCGGATGCTTAAGATGACCGGCTGCGACGCTCTAATGATCGGGCGAGGAAGCGTGATCAACCCCTTTATTTTTCACCAGATCCGCGCCCACTTCGCCAGGACAATTTATCAACCTAAGTGGGAAGATCTTTTTTCCTACTTACAAACCTATATCTCAGGGATTCCTCTGGAAAGCTCAGAAAGGCTGAAGATCAATAAAATGAAACAGCTCATGGGATTTCTCTTCAAAGCAAACCCCATTCTTGCTGAGCGGCGGCAAACAATGCTCACGACAACTTACAACGATTTTCCATCCTTTCTAAATCGTGCGATTGCTCTGCTGAAAGAGGGGTGGTAATCCAACTTGAAATTGCTGGATTATTCGTAGATTCAGATCCTGGAAAAATCGTCTTCTCGGTTAACGGGCTCTTAAAAATCGAAAATCCTAATGACTTCATTCTTTGCGCGTTGGAAATCTTGCGCATTTTTTTTTCGCCCGTTTCTCATTTTTGTAGACGAAAAGCGAAAATCTACTATATATGGTGTATACAGAAACACACATCTACCAGATGTAGTAGTTGACTGGACAGTAAATAGCTTAATCAGCAATACTTGTACCGAAAAAAATCAATTCCTAAGGAGAACAAGAAATATGTCTGGCAAATCCCCCTCTTCCGATAACGGCTCATCATCTGTTCTTCAGGAAAAGTCAATCGGTTCTCCGACCGCAGCTGAAATTGCAACGATCGTTAAGGAAGAGGTCAAACCCTCTCAAGATAAAATGCAACGTTTCACGATTGTCAAACGTAATGGATCGATCGTTCCTTTCCGGCGCGATAGGATTCACCAAGCCGTTGAAGCTGCATTCCGTGATACGAAAAAAATTCAAAAAACAGATAAAATCCCTGCCGATATAGCGCTTGTAATCGAAGAGGTAACAGATCTGGTCATCAACCATCTGTTCATACTGGCTTTAAAAGGAGCATCGTTGACTGTAGAAGGGATCCAAGACCAAGTCGAAGTCGTCCTGATGAGAGCAGGTCATCTCGACGTAGCACGCGATTACATCATTTACCGCGACCAGCACAAAACCCTCCGCGAAGATTCTCCTGAGAACCTTAAAATGGTCCGCGAAGACGGTATTCTTGTTCGCTTTAATCCAATGAAGGTAGCGTCTTCCATTGAAGATTCGTTCCGACGGACCCAGGACGTGGATGGTCCCGCTAATCCTGAAACGGTCGAAGCTGTGAATATCCAAACACAAAAAGTGGTTGCACGAGCTGCTTCGATTGCAAAATCTGGCCAGCAACTTCATGCTTCCTTGATCCAAGACGAAATTGAAAACCAATTGATGCGGGATGGCTATTTCCAAGTCGCAAAAGACTTCATTATTCACCGCTCTGCAACTAGGGACCGAACTCAAACGTCGACCCACTCCGCTTTAGTGGCCGATGAAAAAGAGATGCGTCAGTTTACTGTCATGGGCGATGACGGCGTGGCACGGACAATCACTGAAAGCCAGTTGCGCGCACGTCTTAAATATGCATGCCGCGGCCTGGAAGACCTCGTTTCAATAGAAGAACTCTTGGAAAGTTCGATTGCCAACTTTTATGAAGGGATGAAAGAGAGCGAAGTCGACCTTGCCAACATGATGGCCTCTCGCGCTAAGATCGAATTCGAACCTGCTTATTCCAAAGTCGCTAGTCGCCTATTAGCAGACTCCCTTTATAGAGAGGCAATGGGCATAGGCTCTTCCGATCCCAGCCTCGAGTCAGTGCACCAGGCCTATTTTAAAAAGTATCTCAAACATGCGATCTCAATCCATCGGGTTCATCCCGACCTCCTTTCCTTCGACCTCGACAAGCTCTCAAAAGCAATGCATCTGCAGCGCGACGATCAATTCACCTATCTAGGCTTGCAAACACTCTACGACCGTTACTTTATCCATGAAGAACAGCGCCGTTTAGAAACTCCTCAGATCTTTTGGATGCGCGTCGCCATGGGACTGGCTCTATGCGAGAAAGATAAGAAAAATGAACGCGCTATCGAATTCTACGACATCCTCTCTAAATTCCTTTTTGTCTCCAGTACCCCAACTCTATTTAATTCAGGAACGATGCATCCCCAGCTCAGCTCATGCTATCTGTCAACCGTTATGGACGACCTTCACCATATCTTTAAAGTAGTTGCCGATGATGCCCAGCTCTCAAAATGGGCTGGCGGCATCGGCAACGACTGGACCAATGTACGGGCTACTGGAGCTTCCATACGCGGCACTAATGGCCGGAGTCAAGGCGTGATCCCCTTTCTAAAGGTTGCCAATGACACGGCTGTTGCAGTGAACCAAGGTGGAAAACGCAAGGGAGCAATGTGCGCCTATTTAGAGACATGGCACCTTGATATTGAAGATTTTCTGGAGCTGCGTAAGAACACAGGCGACGAAAGAAGACGCACTCATGATATGAACACAGCCAACTGGATTCCTGATGTTTTCATGAAGCGGGTCTCCTCGAATGGAATATGGACCCTATTCAGCCCAAGCGATGTCGCTGATCTGCATAATCTGTACGGCGATGCCTTTGAAAAGAGATATGGCGAATACGAGAAAATGGCCGATGAAGGAACAATCAAGCTCTTTAAGCGAGTTGAAGCCCTCCAGATGTGGAGAAAGATGCTAAGCATGCTCTTTGAAACAGGGCATCCATGGATTACTTTCAAGGATCCTTCTAACATCCGTTCTCCCCAAGACCACGTCGGCGTCGTCCATAGCTCAAACCTCTGCACAGAGATCCTCCTAAACACCTCTTCTGAAGAGACCGCGGTATGCAACTTAGGCTCGGTTAACCTGTCTGAGCACATGACCGATAAAGGGATCGACGAAAAAAAACTTTCGGCAACAATCCGAACAGCCGTCCGAATGCTTGACAACGTGATCGACATCAACTTCTACCCAACAGAGGAAGCACGCACAGCCAACTTGCGCCACCGCCCCATCGGAATGGGGATCATGGGCTTTCAAGATGCCCTCTACATGCTCAACATCAGTTACGCCAGCCATGAAGCAGTCGCTTTTGCGGACACGAGCATGGAGCTCATTTCCTACTTTGCGATCCTCTCCTCCAGCGAGCTGGCAAAAGAACGGGGACCCTATTCCACTTACAAAGGTTCCAAATGGGACCGCGGACTTCTACCGATCGACACAATTGCCCTTCTTGAAAAAGAACGGGGAGGACACCTCGATATGGACAGGAGCATGTCCCGTGATTGGACCCCTGTCCGGGAATCAATTAAGAAGCATGGGATGCGCAACAGCAATACGATGGCAATTGCGCCGACAGCGACAATCTCCAACATCACGGGAGTCACCCAATCGATCGAACCAATGTACAAGCACCTGTTTGTCAAATCGAACCTCTCAGGAGAGTTCACTATTCCTAATACATTTCTTGTCGACCGCTTGAAAGCCCTCAAGCTTTGGGACAACCAGATGCTCGACGACTTGAAATACTTCGATGGATCGATAACTGAGATCGAGCGGATCCCCGATGATATCAAACACCTCTTTCTCACCGCATTTGAGATCGAACCTGATTGGCTAATTGAGTGCGCAAGCAGACGGCAAAAATGGATCGATATGGGACAATCCCTCAACCTCTATCTGTCTGAACCAAACGGCAAAAAGCTCCATCAGATGTATCTGCTTGGATGGATGAAAGGATTAAAAACAACCTATTACCTCCGGTCTCTTGGCGCAACTCAAATTGAAAAATCGACTACCGACATCAATAAACGGGGCCTGCAGCCACGCTGGATGAAAAATAAATCTGCGTCCAGCAATATCGAGTTGCAAAGGGAAGACAGCGTTAAACCTACTGAAACAAAAAAAAATAAACCGATCGCTTGCAACATGGAAGAAGGCTGCGAAAGCTGTCAATAAAAATAAACTAAGGAGAAAATGTGATGATTATATTTGATGATCCAGATACACAAACCCATTCAGACAAAAGCACGGCTACGAATAAGCGTGTCAACGTGAGCCAAAAGCGACTCATCAACTGTAATCAGGTCGATGTCAATCAACTCATGCCGCTCAAATACAAGTGGGCTTGGGAACATTATCTTAACGGCTGCGCCAACCACTGGATGCCAACTGAAGTGCCGATGAGCAAAGATATCGAGCTCTGGAAGTCAAATGATCTGTCCCAGGATGAGCGACGCGTCATCATGAGGAATTTAGGATTCTTCAGCACTGCGGAGAGCTTAGTTGGCAACAACATCGTGCTGGCGATCTTTAAACATGTCACCAATCCGGAAGTACGCCAGTATCTGTTAAGGCAATCTTTTGAAGAGGCAATCCATACTCATACGTTCCTTTACATCGTTGAGTCCTTGACCCTCAATCAAGGAGAAGTGTTCAATATGTACAATGAGATCAACTCAATCCACAACAAAGACCAGTTCGAAATGGAACTGACAGCTGACATCCTCCGTTCTGATTTTACAACGGCGACCTCAGAAGGTGCTCAGAAATTCTTAGCAAACCTGATCGGTTACTACATCATCATGGAAGGGATCTTCTTCTATAGCGGGTTTGTAATGATCCTTTCTTTCCTCCGGCAAAATAAAATGACGGGGGTCGGAGAGCAGTTTCAATACATCCTGCGCGATGAAACGATCCACTTGAACTTTGGCATTGATTTGATCAACGGAATCAAAGAAGAAAACTCAGAGATTTGGACTCCAGAGTTCCAAGACCAGATTGTGGACAAGATCAAACAAGCAGTTGAACTCGAGATCCAATACGCTCAAGACTGCTTGCCGCGCGGGATCTTAGGATTAACAGCACCGATGTTCCGCGAATATGTGCAGTACATCGCAGACCGCCGTTTAGAAAGGATCGGCCTAAAAGCGCAGTACCGTTCAAAAAATCCTTTCCCCTGGATGAGCGAAACAATCGATCTGGGAAAAGAAAAAAATTTCTTTGAAACCCGAGTCACAGAATACCAGTCATCTTCTTCTTTAAACTGGTCTTAAATTTTTTAATTCTCTTTGCCTAGCGTGGCTCTTTTGCCGCGCTTTTTTGACCTGATCTCAGTAAAATTTTTTATTACCTCCTAAAATTATAATGACTTATTATTCATAAATTGTATTGACCAATTAAAAGTAGTTGTCGCATAGAATGGGTGGATCATTTTTTAAACTTTTTATTTAATTATGTCTATTACTTTAAGCTTAGATCCAACGGTCCGTTTTCAACTCACAGAAACTGCTCACGCGCTCTACGAACGGAACGAAACTGCTGCACAGCAAGCAATCCAACAGCTATCGCCTGCTCTCCAAAGCACGATCTTCTTTAACCTCTGGAAAGCTGCAGGAAGTCCCTCTACTGAAACACGTCCTGATATCGCCCCTGCCGATTTTGGGCGAATCGCTTTTTTCAACCGGGAAGGGCGTACAGCGCCTCTCAAACAAAAGATCCAAGCTGTTGAAGCTGTCCTTACCGATATTGTGCAAAATGCACTTTGCAACCAGGAACCTGTTCCAGAAACACCTCTGAATGGAGAACGCGTTCAACTGAACTGCTTCTACGACTGCGGCTTCGATCCGCGATTTTCTGAAGATGGGAACGTCTACTTGACTCAACTTCAAAGACCATGGAGCGAATTCATCACGACCATCCGTGAAGCGGTCGCAACGATCCTCTTTGCACTAAAAGCATATCTTAGCTGCAATAGTGAAGAGAGAAATCTCCGCCAGCTTATCTTGTCCTGCAAACAATTAGAGAAGCGATGTTCTAGCTACGCTTATGATGCCCACGTCGTAGCTTCTTTAGATAGCCGTTCAATCAGCTTGTTTCCAACAGCAGAACATGCCCTGTTTGAACAGCTAAGCGCCCTATTCAAAGCAATTCATCCAGATGAGGCTCATCCAACACGCCTATTTCCAAGCGAACTTCTGCGTGCAATTCACACCATTAACAAACCCCAAGCTGTGAATTGGGAAGCCGATTGGGCCGCCCCCTTTCCTTGGGAGAACGGAGACCTCAATAGGAGTGCTAAATGGGGATTATATCGACTATCCTCGGGGATGTACAATTATCCGCGCCATATCGATCAGTTCGAGCATGGATACGTACCGCACTACATCTTCATCCATGCGATCAAAGAGAGCAGCAATGAACTAAAATCGGCATGCCGCTCATTGCGGGACTCTTTATCGAAGATCACAACCGATATGAGCGCGGCAACATCTTTAGGTGCTTGCAAAAAGAGAATCACCCCTCAGATCGAAAGACTCAAAGCATGTTGGGACCTCTATGTCCAATCAAATGAACTCCTTGCTGAATTACAATCGGTCTTTTCACAAACAGACCACTTTGCTAAAGAGCATCAAGTGCATCATTGGGAAAGCTATATCCCTCCCTGTTTACAGGAGACATACCGCGCATACTCCTGTGATTGGTACGGCTCAAGCAACTACTTTTCCAACCAAGCAAAAAATGAGGGCTACAATTCCATGCGGGCAGCGTTCGAAGGACCATTCCGGGAGACCCGAACTGGCAAATTTCTTGCCGCTAGAGGACCTGAAACTACAGGGTAAACTCTTAACCTTCCTTGCAGAGATTACCCTGCTTTTAAGCCATAGACAACATCCATTTTTTCAACTATACTCACGAAACCTGATCAGTAGGAAAGCACATGGTTCATGAACCCCCGTTTCTAAACGCTCCTGGCGAACGCTACCACGACTTTGTTGTCACAAAGTACACCCTCATTACTGAACTCAATTGCATTTTGCGCGAACTGCTCCATATGCCAAGCGGAGCACAGGTCATGCACATCGGAAGCGATGATCCTGAAAACCTTTTCTGCCTTTCGTTCAAAACACTTCCTTCAAGCTCCAATGGGATTGCCCACATCCTCGAGCACACCGTGTTATGCGGCTCGAAAAAATTCCCGGTCAAAGACCCCTTTTTTTCTATGAGCCGGCGCAGTTTAAACACCTTTATGAACGCTCTTACAGGGTCAGATTTTACCTGCTACCCTGCAGCTTCTCAAGTCGAAAAAGACTTTTATAATCTGCTTGACGTCTATCTTGACGCCGTCTTCCATCCCCAGCTCAAACTCTTAAGCTTTTTACAAGAAGGGCATCGACTCGAATTTTCTAGCCCGACCGATCCACAATCTCCGCTTGAAATCAAGGGGATCGTTTTTAACGAAATGAAAGGCGCTCTGACATCGGCCGATGCCCGCCTCTGGCATGCGATGATGCGTCGCTTAGTTCCCGACCTTCCCTATGCATTTAACTCGGGCGGTGACCCCTATGACATCCCGAACTTGACTTACGAAGAGCTGATCCAATTCCACGAAACGTATTACCACCCCAGCCGCTGCCTTTTTTTCTTTTACGGTAATCTTCCCCTCAAGCATCACCTCGATTACATCCAAGAAAAAACACTGAAAAACGTTCAAAAAGTTCCCCTTATTCCACCGATGCCTGAGCAAAAAAGGTTTCAAGCACCAGTTCATGAGGCGATGCGTTACCCCGTCTCTGAGACAGAAGAGGTCCAAAACCGGACAATCTTTTCGTTAGGATGGCTGACAGCGCACCTGCTCTCCCAAGATGAGGTCCTTGCCCTTTCTGTCCTCGATTCCATTTTGATGGAGACGGATGCATCCCTCCTCAAAAAGGCAATTTTAGCATCGAAACTCTGTATTCAAGCTGATGCTTTCATCGACGTGGAAATGACCGAGATTCCTTATGTGCTGGTCTGCAAAGGATGCAATTCTTCACAACTCGACCAATTAGAACAGACCGTTTTCACAGCCCTGAAGGAGATCGTATCGCAAGGGATCCCACTCTATATGATCGAATCAGCGATCCATCAGCTGGAGCTTGCCCGCCTGGAAATTTCAGGAGATCACGCGCCATTTGGCCTCACTCTCTTCATGCGATCAGCCCTTGCAAAACAGCACGGGTCTGATTCTGAACACGCCCTCATGATCCATTCTCTTTTTGAAGAGCTTCTGGCCAAGGTCAAAGACCCGGCCTACTTTCCAAACTTGATAGCCAAGTATTTGATCGATAACCCACATCGAACACGGATCGATATGCACCCAGACCCTGAACTCTTTTCTGAAGAGATCCGGCAAGAAAAGAAGTGGCTTCATGAGGTTCAAAGTAATTTAACTCAGGTCCAGATCGATAAGATCCTCACCCAAACGCAACAGCTCGCCGCTTACCAAAAACAAACCGAAGAGCAGTCGATCGACTGCTTGCCTAGAGTTACCGTAGGCGACATTCCTCCTTTAGTTCGTGACTTTCCTCTTAAGCGCATCCGCCACGGCCACCTCGACATTTTCCATCATGACTGCTTCACCAACCATTTGCTCTATGCTGATCTCATTTTTGATCTTCCTGATTTGTCGGATGCAGAGCTCCCCTATGCTCATCTACTGACCAGCCTCCTTCCCGAGATCGGGAGCGGCAACCGAGACTACGTTGCAAATCTCGAGTACATCCAAGCCCACACCGGCGGCATCGGCGCTGCTTGCGCGCTTCACACACGAGCAAACGATCCTAAAGTATCAAAACCCTGTATTAACATTCGGGGAAAGTCCCTTTATCGAAAAGCTGAACCCCTGCTTCGCTTGGTCCGAGATACTGCATTACGTCCACGCTATGACGAGAAGAACAGAATCCATGAACTGGTCAACCAACTCCGCGACTCACTGCGCAACCGGTTAAATCGGCAAGGGATGCGCTACGCTATCCAATTGGCCTTAAGCGGATACAATCCTGCAGCGCACATCAGCGAAGCCTGGTTTGGAATCCGTTACTATCAAACGATTGAAAAGATCTGTAAAGATCTCGACAACAACCTGCCCAAACTCGTCGATCACTTGATCGATCTTCAAGAAAGACTTTTTTCTTTCCATGAGCCCCACCTTGTGCTGACCTGCAGTAAAGAGATGCTCAACGAACTTATCTCCCACGATTTTTACGGATTGACCAACCTGCAAAGCAAACCATTTAAGCCATGGGAAGGGAAATTCCCTCTCCAAGAGATCCCCTCGCAGGCCCGCACTATTGCTTCCCAAGTTGCATTTAATGCTGAAGGGTATAAAACAATTACCTACATCCATCCTTACGCTCCCGCGCTCGTTGCTGCAACCCTTCTCTTGGATAATAAGATCCTCCATCGTAAGATCCGCGAACAGGGAGGAGCTTATGGATGCGGAGCAAGCTACGCGACAAGCACAGGCAATTTTTATTTCCATTCTTACCGCGACCCCCATATTGCCAAAACTTGGAATACGTTTCATGAAGCGATCGACGAGATTGCCGGCGGCCACTTTACACCTCAGAACCTTGATGAGGCTAAGCTGGGTATCATCCAGCAACTCGATACACCGATAGCTCCAGGAAGCCGCGGCCTCACAGCTTACAGCTGGTGGCGCGATGGGAAGAGCAAAGAGATGCGCCAGAAGTTCCGCGACCGCCTTCTAGCCCTTACACCCAAAGAAGTCCAACATGCCGTCGAAGTGGAACTACTTCCCAAAAAAGAGAAGGGGGTCTTTGTCAGCTTCTCAGGAAAAGAGCTTTTAGAAAGGGAAAACACGGTTCTTGCCCTCGATAAAAAATCCCTTCCGATCTTTTCCGTCTGAACTTCATTAGTTGCTCTTTTCTCTGAGAGTGGGGTATAAAAAGACTCGTTCGCATTAGTTGCTTTAAAATTTAGGAGTAGAAATATGTTAAAACACATGACATCTCGTTTTCCATTAATCGCATGCACAGCTGCCCTTATTGGCCTTTCCTCGCCCCTCTTTTCTAAAGCTAGCACTAATGGGCCTTGCACATGCTCTCCCGAACAGACCTCGAAAGCCTTTACTGCTGTCGCAAAGAAATCCATTCCCGCTGTTGTCTTTATCAAAGTCCAAAGCTCAGGAGCCGATTTGGATGAATATGGCAACCCTTATGGCCAGCAAAACCCTTTTGATTACTACGGCGATGACTTCTTTAACCGCTTTTTTGGAATGCCCTACCGCGGACAGCCACAAAAACCGACACCACAACTGAGCCAAGGATCTGGCTTTTTTGTCAGTGCAGATGGTTATGTGATGACCAATGCGCACGTGATCAAAGGCGCGGACAAGATCAGCGTTGTCCTCAATGATGGCCGGGAGCTAGATGCCTCTTTGATTGGCGCAGATTCTCATACCGATGTCGCAGTGATCAAAGTCGAAGGGAAAGACTTCCCTTATCTGAACCTAGGCGATTCTGAAGAAATGGACATCGGCGAATGGGTCGTTGCCATTGGCAGCCCCTTTCAACTCGAAGCTTCGTTAACTGTTGGCGTAATCAGTGCCAAAGGACGGCAGAATTTACGCATCACTGATTTAGAAGATTTTATCCAGACTGACGCTGCGATCAACCCAGGTAATTCAGGGGGGCCTTTGCTGAATTTACAGAGTGAAGTAATTGGGATTAATACAGCGATCGTCTCCCGATCCGGTGGTTATATGGGGATCGGCTTTGCAATTCCTAGCAATATGGCCAGACGAATCAGAGACCAGATCATCGATAAAGGGAGCGTCTCTCGCGGCTATCTCGGCGTTTCTCTTCAGCCCGTTGACAAAGACATTGCGGATGCATTCAACCTCTCTAAGGCAGAAGGCGCCCTGATCTCAGAAGTGATCAAGGACTCCCCTGCTGATAAAGCTGGCCTCAAGCAAGGCGATATCATTCTTGAGTACAATAAAACTCCTGTTAAATCTCTACAGAGTTTTCGCAATGAGATCTCATTAATGGGCCCAGGAACCGCATTGAACCTAAAGGTCAATCGCAAAGGAGAAATCGTATTAATTCCAGTCACGTTAGGAACGGCTTCAGACACTCTGGCCTCAGCTGGAGGCATTGTTCAAAAACTAGGCATGGAAGTCGATAACCTGACGCCCGAAGTTTCTAAGCAGTTAGGATACACTAAAGGAGAAGAAGGCGTTGTCATCGTTAAGATCAAGCCAGGCTCTTCGGCTGCTCAAGCTGGAATGCGTCCCGGCTTTTTGATCCAAGCGGTCAATCATAAAAAGGTATCAACAGTCGAAGAGTTCAATGCAGCAATGAACTCTATTGAGGCCAAAAACCGCGTTTTGATGCTGGTGCGCCAAGGCAATATGACCCGCTTCTACTCGATCAAACTCGACTAAGATGGGAAGTTAATGGAAAGAAACATGAAACAAGCAAAAAATGGGGATCGAGGTAAAAACTAAGGTTAAACACGAAGTTCAGGTTACTAAATTTTCAGGTCTTACGCCTCAATTCCACAAAAACAATTGCAAGCAATGCAGGTTTTTGATGATAAGGAGCGTTATGGAAAAGTGCTTTGCGCTTTGCGTCCGAGGGGACTGTCCAGAAGGGAGGGGGGAATGTGATAGAAATTGGTCTCTACCTCTCTATGGCGTCGTGAAACAAACTGTTAACTATTAGGATCTAGGATGAAAACACTGTTGCATAAACTCGTGCTTCTTAGCCTCTGTCCATCGCTTGCCGGATGGGCAGCAAATGGTGCAACCGCTGTCGATGAGCCTCAAGCCTTTGCCTACGCAAAGACCCAACTTCCCTGCTATGGAGCACTCCAAAAAACAAGTGATGGGTTCCTCTATCTAAAAGTGACCGACCGCTATGTGTACGAGCTGCTCCCATTGCTGCCTGATGTCCTTTCTCCGCCCCCTTATTTTGGTCCGGGCTTAATCGGCGCCCATATTTCGATTATCAGGCCAGAGGAGATCGATTGGACATCTCCACCAATTCTTCCTGCCCTTGGAACACGTTATGCATTTTCTCTTGGACATTTTGCATGGGCGATTCCAAAAAATGTTCCTAAAACCTCCAAAATCTACTTTTTAACAGTCGATTCACCTGAATTAGTAAAGATCAGGACAGATGCTAGCCTATCTCCCCAATACAAAGGACAAGACCTGCACATTACGATCGGCGTGCAATACCTCGAGTCGACAACCCCACCTCTTGAGATTTCTAAAAAAGCAAAATAAGAAACCTGCCATTTCGCAATAAACCGATGCCCAAACTGCCTTTTCAAAAGCCCGGCAGGGAAGCCCAGAAAAAGCAACCGGCTCTTATTCAGAGAACACTCCCTAGAAGTCAATTCGCGCTTTCACATTAATTCCGTAAAAGGCTAAGTCCTCATCGGGTCGCACATAAATCGGGAGCGACGAATCTGTGAAGTGCTCGATCAGGTTTTGCCGCCACCAGTACTGGCTTTCAAAACCCAATGTTAGTCCAAAGTGGCATCGGTCACGGCAGAAGTTGCGGTCCCAGCTTAAACCCAAAAACATCTGGGCATTCGGCGATAGCTGATTAAAATTGCTATCCACATTGATCACTTCGATACCGCGCTGTTTTTGGGTTTGAGAAAGATCAAAATGTCCAGGGACCAAAGAGGCAAAAAGATCTCCACTAAAGCTCAAGCCTGCGCCAAAATACCAGGTTGAGTTGATCCCGGCCCGAATTCCGGCGCCTTTGAAATCGTTCTTATCATGGATCACATACTCCAGTCCAGCAGGGATATCCCCTCCCTTATAATCAAAATGGGAGTGTTGATCGATCCAAGCGCCCCGGACTCCGATATTAGGACGCAAGATGAGAGATTTTCCAATATAGTACATCCTCCCAATCTCCACATCTAATGTTTGAAAATCGATCTTCCAGTGACCATGGGCTTCCGTCACATTTCCAATCGGAAACTGCCCCTGATAGGCTAAGAGAGGGAAAACAGAACCGCGGGCATGGCTCGAATCATTTGGTCTAAAGTCTGTATAATTGACATAAAGGTCCCATCCATCATAAGGAAGATGGACTCCAAGCCCTACCCGAAAACCCGACTGCCAACCAAAATTGATCTTCTTAGGAACAGCATCTGTAAATACCCCAGGAGCTGCAGCAGAGCGTTCTACAGCATATTCGACCCCCCCCTCACGAGTTCTCCAATAGAGCCACTCTCCAGTGATAAAGACATGTCCATCTGGAGCGATGAATCCAACATAAGGATATTCGGCCCCTTCATCGGATCCCCTTTCTTTGAAGCTTTCTTCGCTCATTGGCATTTGATCATCAGGGTCAACCTGCGCCACCAGGCGATCTGGGGAAAAGTATTCCGATGAACGGCGCGAAGAGGCAAGGGCGTTCCCTTCTCCGAATGAAGTCTTCCTCTGCGGGTAAGAGACGGATTTGTCACAATCGGCGCTTTCTTCTTTTGAAGTTTTAGGATGGGTTTTGCTCGATATCCATTCATTCTTAACACGTGTTGGCTTATTCGTTTTTGAGGCCGGGACATAATCTGGGGCGTTCTGAGGAGGGCGCTTGCTCCCAGCAAAGTGGGCTTTTAGCTTTTTGCGCGGTTCTGGCTTTTTTACACCCTGCTCGTCTGCGTTGTGCTCTGATTGACCAGCTCTTTTTGCCGGGTCAATGGTAATACCGGTGTATTCCTGCTCCCGGAGCGCTAATTCGGATAAGGGAGATCTTTTTGCTGAAGGCGTGATAGGAACTGATTTTTCCGATTCAGTATATTCCTCCTGCTCCCAATCCTCACCTTCTAGATAAGAAATTTTTCCGTTCCTATTTTCCTCAATATACTCATCGCTATGAGCAGGATATTGGGCTGCATTTAATTGCATACTGGACGCAATCATTAAAACAGTAAGAGAGCTGATAAGCTTTGAAGACATGAAGACCTCCTTGAAAACGGTGTGCATTTTAGGCTGAATATAATCTTGAAGACATTTTAATAAAATATATAATTTTAAATACAGAAGTGGCTATGTTGAAAAATTTTAGAGAGAGAACTTGAGAAAAATCTCCTAAAACAAAGAAAATCCTTTGCTACCCAAGAAGACAAACGAAGCAGTTCCAAAGATGCATAAACACAACCGGCGCGAGTATCACAAGAAATTGGTTCAAAGAGGAAGTCTCACTTTTAATTAACAATGAACTCTTTATTAACCAAGAGACCTTTTTTTATGTGCGATCAGAAGCTCCTGAAATAACTCTTCGTTTCGGATAAGGTCGAAGCTTTTTTCTGCAAAAACCTCATCGATGTTCTCAATCCCCTCTCCAATCGCAGTCTCCAGCCAACCCACAGCAGGGACCGATTGGGAAAGCTCTGCGTGAGCGTAGGCATTGCGCAATGCCGTTTCTGCAGTCGGCCATGTTTGAAAGCAGCTGCCTCCAAGTTCTGCGACAAGCTGGAAGTCTTTCTGCTCAAACGCTGCTTTATGGAGCAAACAGAGGGCGTCGTTTGCCAGCTCCTTCCGTATCGAAAAAAGGAGCTTATAAGCACCTTTTGAGTCGCCACTTTCATAATCCAAAAAAGCAAGATATTGCGTGGCTAAATTATAGATCATTCCCCTTTTTGCCGTCTGGCGGATCTTTTGAAACATCTCTTGAGCTTCTTGTTTTTTCCCCTGCTGCAACGCCCCTTCCGCCATATCAAATAAGTCTTTTAACGATTCATCCCGGTCTGGCTCTGAAAGATTGCGCGTCTTTCGGAATGTGTCATAGCTTTGGAAGGCAAGAAAAAAGAAGAGGGCTCCGATGATAAAGGCTTGGTACAGAAAAAAAAATAAACTGATCAGGACAGCGACCATCATGCTAGTCACGAGGGCGTATTTGAACCCCTTAAGACCAAATATTGCTTCCATAACGATGCGCATCAGTTGACCTCCATCAAGAGGCATCACTGGAAGAAGATTCACAACGGTCCAAAACAGATTGACCGCTCTAACCAAGGATAGGATAGGAGCTGCGGGCCCTTGGGCCATTGCGGGGACCTCAAGAAGCAACGATGCTGCTGCAAACAGAATCAGCCCAAAAAGGGGGCCGTCTAATACGATGAAAAACTGACGCCAAAATGAAAGTTTTTGTCCATCGTGGTAGGTCAATCCTCCAAGGGCTACGAGCTCAATTCTAGGCTTTTGTCCAAATCCCCAGGCAGTTAGCGCATGGCCAAATTCATGGAATAGGACAGAGACAAAAATGATCCCAATCCAAATCACCGTTCCCATCAGACTCATGCTGTTCATATAACCAATGAGAGCAGCAAAAAGCCAAAAGGTCGGGTAGATCGAAATCGGAATCTTACCGGGAATAGTGATCATAGTTTGTATCCAAAATAAAAGAGAAACTAGTCTCTAGGGTTCACTTTTGCTGCTTCATCACTTTTTGCATAGTTAAGCCCATCTCCGCAGGAGACTCGATGATAGAAACACCTGCCGCTTTCAAGGCGTTCATTTTATCCTTAGCGGTCCCTTTTCCGCCAGAAATGATCGCTCCGGCATGCCCCATACGCCGGCCTGGAGGCGCTGTTGCTCCAGCAATGAATGCGGCAACAGGCTTAGTACAGTGGTTTTTTATCCATTCAGCAGCCTCTTCTTCCGCAGTACCTCCAATTTCACCAATCAAAAGGATTCCAGTCGTTTCCAAATCGTTTTGAAACAGTTTGAGGACATCGATAAAATTAGTTCCATTCAACGGGTCCCCTCCAATGCCGACACAGGATGACTGGCCAAGGCCAAGTAAGGAGGTTTGCCAGACCGCTTCGTACGTGAGCGTTCCTGAACGGGAGACGATGCCAATCGTGCCCCTTTTGTGGATATAGCCGGGCATAATGCCAATTTTACACTCTCCCGGAGTGATCACCCCTGGGCAGTTTGGTCCGATTAAGCGACTTTTTTTGCTGCTTTTCATCACATGGCTCACTTCAAGCATATCGCGGACAGGGATCCCTTCTGTAATGCAGACGATCAAAGCGATGCCGGCATCTTCAGCTTCCAATATCGCATCTGCCGCATAAGGCGCCGGAACAAAAATCACTGAGGCATCGCAACCAGTGACTTTCTTGGCGTCATACACCGTATCAAAAACTGGAATTCCTAAAATTTCCTGGCCGCCTCTTCCTGGTGTTACTCCACCGACAAATTCAGAGCCGTAAAGCAAACATTGCTCAGTATGGAATTTACCCGCTTTGCCCGAGATCCCCTGTGTAATCACTTTTGTGTTTTTATTGATTAAGATCGCCATGGAATTCCTCGCTATTCTTTCGGTGTAGATTTCAATGTAGCGCATATTTTTTCAGCAGCCTCCGCAAGCGTATCTGCTGTGACAACGGAGAGATTGGACTGCTCAAGCATTTTTTTCCCTTCTTCCACATTGGTCCCCTCCATTCTGACAACAAGAGGAACTTTGACCTCCGTTTCCGAGGCGGCTGCAATAATTCCTTCAGCAAGTGTCGCGCAGTTCATGATCCCACCGAAAATATTGACGAGGATCGCCTTTACTTTCAGATCGCTTAAAATGATCTTGAATGCCTCAGCCACTTTTTCTTTTGAGGCCCCTCCGCCGACATCTAAAAAGTTGGCCGGCTTGCCGCCATAGTACTGAATGATGTCCATCGTTGCCATGGCAAGCCCAGCACCGTTGACCATGCAGCCAATCTCGCCATCCAATGCGATGTAGGCTAGTTCAAACTCCTTTGCGGCCACTTCACTTGCCGATATCTGGGCCGGATCGTAATAGGCGGAAATTTCAGGCTGGCGGTAGAGGGCGTTGTCATCCACCGATAATTTGGCATCCAAGGCCCATAGGTTTCCATCCGTCGACTCGACAAACGGGTTGATCTCTAGCAAGGAAGCATCTGTATCGATAAAGGCTTTCGCAAGCCCTCTGGCAATCTTAGCTCCTTCTTTAGCCATTTCCCCTCTCCATCCCATAAAGTTACAGAGGCGGACCTGACGGTAGCTGCGCAACGTTCCATCCAATCCGATAGGGAGTTTAAGAATCCTTTCAGGATGCTTCTCTGCCACTTCTTCGATCTCCATCCCGCCTTCAGGAGAAGCGATCAGGATAGGCACAGCTCTTTCCCGATCGACCACAGCTGCTAAATAATATTCTTTTTTGATGTCGACTGGTTTGGTGATGAGAACCTTGTGGGCAATGATGCCTTCCGGGCCTGTTTGATTATTGACCATCTTCATTCCGATCAATTTCTGCGCTGCCCTAACGATCTCTTCGGGAGTTTTCCCAAACTTCACACCTCCAGCCTTCCCCCTTCCTCCAGCATGGACCTGGATTTTAACGACCCCCTCTTTTAATTGGAGATCGCGAACAGCTTTTTCCACCTCTCCCATCTTTGTTGCAACAGCAAATTCAGGGATCGGAATCCCATACCGCTGTAAGACTTCCTTAGCTTGATATTCATGCGTATTCATCAGAGCCTACCTCCGTGATATCTGAACAGGCATAATGGAGCATGTTTGTTGGACTAAAAGAATCAGAAAATCGAGAAAAATGATCGCTGAGAGCAGAATCAAATATTCTTTTTCACAATCTAACATTTTTAATTACACCTGCCTAAATTCTCTTATCTGATAGACTCTTTTTTCAATCAACCTAAAACGCCGCTACCATGCTTAAATTTCTTAAATCCAGCTTTCAAAAAGTCAAAAACGCCCTTTTAAAGACACGCTCCCTGCTCTCGCAGAGGATCTGCGCCCTCTTTGGAAAACCTTGGAATGATGAGACATTTGAAGAGCTCGAACAAATTCTATTTGAGTCTGACCTCGGCTCGCAATGCGCTACGGAATTCGTCGATCATCTCCGCTCCGCTCTACGCACCAAGCCGACTAACGATATCTCTTATATCCTCAAGATTTTGCAAGACCATGCTCTGGACATTTTGAATAGACCTACTCAGAGAACCCCTCGAACTTCACCAATCGGAACTCCCCTTGTGATCTTGATTGTCGGCGTGAACGGAAGCGGAAAGACAACCTCAATCGCCAAACTTGCCAGCCGCTTTCGCAGCCAAGGAAAAGAAGTGATGTTGGCCGCGGGCGACACCTTCCGAGCCGCAGCAATCGACCAGCTCACCCTATGGGCTGAACGACTTAATGTCAGTGTTGTTAAATCTAAACCTGGCAGCGATCCTTCCGCTGTCGCTTTTGATGCATTGACAGCAGCCAAGGCGCGCGGAATCGATGTGGTCCTGATCGACACGGCAGGCCGCCTGCAAAATAAGACAGATTTAATGCAAGAACTGGAAAAATTAAAGCGCGTATGCAGCAAGGTGATCCCCGACGCGCCCCATGAAACGCTTCTAGTTCTTGATGCGACAACCGGCCAAAATGCGATTGACCAAGCCAAAGCCTTCCACCAGTTCACTCCACTGACGGGGCTAGTACTTGCAAAACTGGATGGTTCCGCAAAAGGAGGAATCGTCCTTTCGATCTATAAGCAGTTCGGAATTCCAATCCAATGGATTGGAACAGGTGAGAGGGCCGATGACCTCGAGCCGTTCGATCCTGAAACATACGTCCAAGCGTTATTTGCAACAGAAGATTAAGGATCGAGTAGGAGGGAGTGATCAGCTTCCAGTTACCGGGTAGAAGGAGCCACTTGCATGGCTCCAATTCTGGCTCACTTTTGAGCAAGTGCTTCCTTCTTGTACCCTCAAACCCTTTGCCGATGATTGAAGTCGTGTTTGGGTATGTAGTCGGCCCTGAAGTAATCCATGCTTCCGTTAACATGGAACTCAAGCCCATGAGGACTTTAGATCAAAAAGACGTCTTTATTGCTTCATGGGTATGATGAAATCCTTTGCCTGCTTGATAAGATTGAATCCGGCGAATTAGAAGAGA
>CAZOKX010000030.1:0-23031 GCA_964580785.1 uncultured bacterium | reverse complement strand
TTTTAGGCGACACTTCGTCGCAGATTTGTTACCCAGCTTTGAACCAGGCCAAAAATTCCGGGAAAAAGTAATAGAGGTTTTGCCGCCAGGAACCTTGATCGATGCCGTGGATGTTTGGTTTCAGGACGAGGCTAGGGTTGGGCAAAAAGGGACAGTAACTCGAACATGGGCTGCCAAGGGATCTCGACCGAGATTGACGCGGCAGCAGCAATTTGAATACGTCTATATATTTGGAGCAGTGTGTCCCGCTCGCGATGAGGCCGTTGGACTCGTTTTGCCGATTGCAAATACAGATGCGATGCTTGTTCATCTGGAGCATATTTCGGCAAAAGTTCCGAAAGGACGGCATGCCATCTTGGTTTTAGATCAAGCAGCGTGGCATACAACTAAACGATTGCAAAAATTTACAAATCTCACACTGCTATCGCTTCCGCCAGCTTCTCCAGAGCTCAATCCGACTGAACAGGTCTGGCAAACGCTGAGGGATATGTATCTGGCGAATCGTTGCTATAAGGATTATGACGATATCGTGCAGGCTTGTTGTGATGCCTGGAATAGGTGGGTCGATATTCCTACGAATGTGAAAAATCTATGTTCCAGATCTTGGGCTAATTTATGAATTTATTTTATTGGAATGGTATTAGACCTCCTTTAACTTGGGAAATACCAAAATAAAAGAAGGATTTATGATTCAAGACGATTTTTTATGGCTTCAAAAATGGTATCAAATTCATTGCAATGGAGATTGGGAACACGGTAGTGGTATTCATCTGCATACTATTGATAATCCCGGCTGGTCTTTGACTATAAATTTAGAGGATACAGAATTAGGAAATAGGATTTTTCAACAGCTAGATATAAATCGATCAGAAAAAGATTGGGTATTTTGTGAGATTAAGAATATTAAATTTCAAGCAAGATGTGGGGTCTGTAACTTGACTGAGATATTGAGAATATTTCGTAATTGGGCTGAAAATTCTCACTGAATGGCGTTGTTCTCTAATTGCGCGCAATAGGATCATTAGCTCTCAGGTCATATTTTTATTTCCTTAGCTTGATGTTAGCGGCTTAACTATCTAAGTTTGAGGGTGCTTGTTTAAATTTCTTTGCCCTTCAAGGCGGCTAGCGGAGCTTTTTTTCGATCCCTCACTTGTGGGCGAAGCCTTGGGGATCGGGAAAAAAGGGGCATAGGACATTTGAAAATGAAAAAACGGGTGAAAAACTAAGGCGCGATAAAGGAAAACCAGGGGAATCTGGACACGAAGGACATGATCATTATCATCGACCTAATCCTATTGTTATAAAAGCCAAAAATATTTGGTGGGAAAATATTCCAGATTTAGTAGACCGACTCTCGTGATAGTGCAGAGCTTGAAATACTCCGATGATTTGCTGGTACCTTCAAACCTGAAGTTCAGGTTTTTCAGATCAAAAACCTGTAAAGCGTTTGTGGACAGACTCTAATGGTTGTGTTATGGTGCGCTTGAGGCAATCATGCATTAGACAGGATGGGGGAGCTGTGCGTTTATCGGAAGAATTTCATCGTCTGAGCGTCGATTGCGCGGATAAGGAGATGAATGCAAGGGAGCTTGTGGAGTTCATCGGGCCCCGTTCAAGAGCTTTGATTTCTTTGATTTTTTCGGTCCCTTTTCTGCTCTTTATTCCATTGCCTGGTCTTTCGACCTTGTTGGGCCTTTTAATAGCAGTTTGCGGCTATTCTATTGCCTTTAAAAAGGGGATTTGGGTTCCTAAGTGGATGCTCAAAAAGAAGATCTCGGGAAAGCTGTTGTGCCAAACGTTTCAAAAAGGGGAGACCATTCTTTTGAAAATTGAGAAGGCTTTTCGCCCAAGGGGTCTGTTCTTAACAAAGCAGCCCTTAGTTAAGCGACTTAATGGTTTTTTGATTTTCTTCTGCGCGTTGATTTTAATGCTGCCGCTGCCTCCGGGGACCAACTTCCCTCCAGGACTGACGATTTTTCTTTTGTCCATCGGGATTTTAGAAGAGGACGGTCTGTTTGTGATACTGGGCTACGTGGCTTTCTTAGGCAATCTGGCGTTTTTTATCTTCCTTCCTATGTTAGGCGTAAAAGCTTTACATCCTAATTAGGGTCTGTTTATAGGAGATTGCATAATTTGCCAGATTGCCAGATCGGTTAGATCAATAACAGCGCAAAGACGAAGGCAAAGAGAGAAAAAGACTCTACAATGCCCAGAGCTGCAAAGCATTTGCCAATGATCGCAGGTTGTTTTGCAGAGGCTTGAATACCTGATGCAGCACACATCCCTTGATAAATCGAAGAAAACAGCAATGCAAGCCCTACAGAAAAGCCAATGCCAATTCCAGAGAGAGGCGATAGAGTGCCAGCAGCAATGCTATTTTTCATCAGAAGCATGAGGACAAACCCATAAATCGACTGAGAGGAAGCAACAGCTGACATTCCGATAAATTTACCGTGGTTTTCTTCAACACGGCTCATGACAGCATGTGAAGCCATACCGCCGATACCGCAACCGATTGAGCTGCCTACACAACCTAGTCCGAGGACAAGAGCAGGTCCTACCATTCCATAATCCATAACGTTAACTCCTTATATCCTAAGTTTTGGACCCAGTTTATCGGAAATTTTTGCAGAATGCTAGGTAATTTCCAAGAAATTGAATCTAGTGTTCTTTTGGTTTCATTCTCATTAAAGGCTTGAATAATCGGCCTCCTCCGTCGAAGCAATAATGGTACCATTCGATGAAATTAAGGCGGAGTCCGTGGATGACTCCAGCCATGAGTCCAAGCAAAATATTTACACTATGCCCAAAAAGGATGACAATCCATCCGATGAAAAGTCCAACATCTTGGCCGATTTCATTAAACGTTGATGCCATGATTGATCCTGCCAGCCCAAGAGCATAGAGACGCAAGTAGGAAAGAACATCAGCAAAGACCTGTACCATGTTCGCAATTTCTCCAAGCCCTTTTAACCGTTTCTGCACTAAAGCTAAAAATATCGCAGCAATTACCCCGCTGTAGATCAGCTGGAGTCCTAATTCATAGCCGATCTGTTTATCGACAAGGCCTAAAAAATGGAGGAGAGAGGTTGCATTAAGCATTCCGGGAAAATAGAGATAGGACCCGATCATGAACGCAATCCACCCAATCCCTGCCCAATGTCGGAACAGATAACGCAAGAAAGACAAGGCAACGTGGATAACGCCGATGATCAATGAAAATTCGAGAAGGATACTATCTGAAAAAGCGTCGAACATTTCGTAGCTGATTTTCCCCCTTTCCTCTCCAATGGCGCCGTTGAGAAATTCTTGGCCGTTTTTAGCATTGATCAAATTAGAAAATTTTGCGACCCATTCTTTTTGGACATCATCCTTAACACTGAGATGATACTCTGCTTTTTTGACAGCGAGATGCTGGATTAAAGAAACTTTTCCAATCCAACTTTTGGGGTGAACCTGGATGCCAAAAAATGCAGAAGTAGCGACTCCCCAAAGGACACATGCAGTGGAAAGGATGAGAGCAAGTTTAATAAAACGTTTTCCCTGCCCTTTAAGGGATGGGTACTTGAATTTGAGATACAGCGCAATTCCTAAATATAGAAGGCCATAGCCACCATCTGCGACAATCATGGCAAAAAAGAGGGCAAAGAACCAGAAGATCCACCCTGAAGGATCCCTATCGGAGGTTGCAGGGGTATCATAGATTTTGACAAGGTCTTCTCCAATCCGTTGAACTCCACTGTTTTGCATATAAGTGGGAACCTTATCTTGTTCCTCAATGACAATCGGCTCACAATGCACAGCCATCCCGTCAATCACGGTAAAAAGGGTATTGATCTTGTTTTCAGGAATCCATGCTTCGACAGCAAATAGAGAGCCTTCAAGAGGAAAAGAGAGGTCCTTTTTCGCAATATGCAAATGATAGTCGTTCAGAAAACCAATCAAGACTTCATAGAGATAATCAATATGCCCTCCAAAACCCTTGAGTTCCGCCTCGATTTGGTGCAAGGATTCTTTGACAAAGCTCAAGTGGGTCTGCAGTTCGCCAAGCGGACGATCTATCCTCATTTCAATCATTTCGGGATAGTTTTTTGGACTCTGGTTGAGCGTGATGAAATAGTCGAGGTCGTAATCGGTTCCGATATAGATGACTTCATCGGTAAAATTCGTTATGTGGCTTTTAGCAGTTTTCATGCAGAAAAACTGGATCTTTCTTCCCGATTCTTTTTCAATAAAATCGGTATCGTCCTTAGAAAAGTCGCCAAAAGGGGCGATACGGGAGATCTCCGCTTCAATCACCCTTTTTTCTTCGGAAAGCTTTTCAGCTTCAGATTTCAGTTCTAAAATCCGATCAGCAACTTCAATAGCAACTATTCGATCAACATCTCCTGTAAAAGGCTTTTTTAAAGGAAGTTTGCGCAAGATTTTAATGGCATGGGAAAGAGTTTGTACTTCAGGTGGCAATTCAACCGTTTTTGTTCCTGAAGGAGAAATAAACTCGATGTCGCCTTGGCTTTGTGCGCGGGAAAAGAAGCTGTCGATCTCTTCTTTTGCTCCGATCAGAAGGTATTTTTTAACGTTGATGATCATCGCCCTTTTCCTTCATTGCGCAGTTGGATCTTTTTCTTGGCCACTTTAGCTTGGGAGACAGCTGCTAACTGTTGGTCTCCTAGAAAGATTTTGATCTTTTTGATGTTCTGCTCAGATCTGGGAATCAGGATCTTTTCGAACAGGTTAACACGGATCGAAACTTCGCGCAGTTCTTTTTCTAAGAGTCGCTTTTTTTCCTCTGCAACATAGATCTTTTCCCGGGCAATCAGAAGATCTTTAACCCCCTCGATCGCTGTTTCAAGCCAGATAGGCGTATCAAAAAGGGAATAGCTCGATTGTGCAAAGACAATCTGATCAAAAATTGGAATATCGACACCCGCTACATTCTCAAAGCTTTTTTCGATTTGGACGATCTCAACGGCTGAAAAAAGATCGGGGGCATTCTTACCGGTAAATAGGGAGCAATACTTTCCAACATAGCCCTGAGCTGTCGAAAAATCGATACGCAATGCCTCAATCTCAGCATGAGCCAAGTTGACCTCGACCTGCAGCATAGCTTTCTTAAGCTGGAGCGTTGGCAGGTACTTCCGCAGACGGTCATGCTTAAGCTGCTGGATCCTCAGTTCCGTTTTCGTTAACTTAACTTCAGCCACGCATTAATCTCATGTTGGGGATGGAACAAAACATGTTCACCCTTTTTTTGGCCAATATTTATCGATCAGCGTCTGCTTAATTCCCACTTCATGGGAATCAAAGCATTCTTCTAGGGTCTGCCAACCTAAAGTCAATGCATCTTCAAGAGAAAGATTGACCTGCAGGTTCATCATCCTGTCTTCAAAGAGATGGGAAAAATGGAGTAGTTTCTCGTCCCAACGGGATAAACGGAAGCCCATGCTTTGGCGTTCGCGGGCTTTTTTTGAATCGGCATAAAGTCGGATTTGGGCATTGGCAATGTCCCCATGGTCTTCGCGTGTGACTTTGCCGATGACCTGCTGCTTAAGGCGGGAAAGAGAACCAAACGGATCGATCCTGCCTCCATGTAAATAAAACTGGCCTTCGGTAATATACCCCGTATTATCTGGAATTGGGTGCGTGACATCGCCACCCGGCATTGTTGTCACGGAAATAATTGTGATCGAGCCGCTGCCATCGATATCTACCGCTTTTTCATAGCGGGAGGCTAAATCGGAGTACAACGACCCAGGATATCCCCGGTTGGACGGCACTTGGTCCATCGTGATCATAATCTCTTTGATCGAATCGGCAAATGCGGTCATATCAGTCAAAAGGACAAGCACATCCTTGTCTTGGACTGCAAATTTTTCAGCACAGGCAAGGGCCATATCAGGGACTAGCAAGCATTCGACTGCAGGATCTGTTGCGCGGTGGACATACATGATCGTTTTATCCAAGGAGCCCGACTTTTCCGCATTGTCAATGAAGGCCTGATAATCGTCGAACCGAAGTCCCATGCCGCCGATAATCACAACATCCGCATCGGTCTGGTTTGCAATCCGCATCAACAGCTGATTATACGGCTCGCCGGCAACTGAAAAGATTGGGATCTTTTGCGATTTAACAAGGCAGTTGAAGACGTCGATCATCGGAATGTTGGTACGCACCAAGTCCCGAGGAACAATCCTGCGAACTGGGTTAAATGAGGGAGATCCGATCTCAATATGCTCGCCTGTAATGATAGGACCATTATCGATTGGATCACCAGCTCCGTTAAGGCGTCGGCCAAAAAGGGAGTCGCTACAAACGGCCTCTATATGACGGCCCAAAAATGTCACTCGGTCGTTTGTTGCGATACCTCTTGTGTTTTCAAAACATTGGAGTGTGACGTATTCCCCTTCGATTCGAAGAACAGAAGCATAAGTGGATCTGCCGTCATGTTTGTGCACGCGCGCAAGTTCTCCAAGACTTACACCACTGGCCATCACAGTGATCAGGTTGCCCCGCATATCAAGAATTCTATCATAAACTTTTTTCATCTTTTTCCTTTGAGCTTATCAGCATGCTCTTTTTTCGCAGCATGTTGCAATTTGTGTTCTATCCGATGAAATGCCTCTTCATAACGCGCGGACTTAAAAGGCAAGAAATTCATATTTTTCATCTCGTTTTGCAGCTCAAGGAAAAATGTTCGAGCAGCATCGTGGGAGTCAAATGCAAAAAGGGTATCGAAGATCTGGTAGATCAGCTTAAAAAGAGGGATCTGTCTTGGTAAAGGGCAATAAGCGTCCTCTTTATCAAACGCGTTCTGCTGAAGATAGCTGAATTCATAGAGCTCTGACTTGAGATAGGTGATCATATCCTTTATTGAGATTCCCTCTTCGCCAACGACCTCCATTCTCTTGCCAATCTCATCTCCTTCCTGCAAGATCTTTGCAGCTCTTTTTACCATTTTATTCCAGCCCTCAACACGCGCTTCAAGTTCCTGGCCGACATCATCGACATACTTACTCCAGGAAATCAACGGATCGATTGCTGGATAACGCCGCGCATCAGATCTGGCTCGGGACAAACCATGGAAAGCGCCAACAACGGAAAGAGTAGCCTGGGTTACAGGTTCTTCAAAGTTTCCTCCTGCAGGCGATACGGTTCCTCCGATTGTCAAAGATCCTGTTTTTCCATTGCGCAAAGTGATCACCCCAGAACGCTCGTAAAACGCAGCGATGCGCGATCCTAAGTAGGCCGGAAAGGCCTCTTCACCTGGAATTTCTTCAAGCCGCCCTGACATCTCTCGCATCGCTTGTGCCCATCGAGAGGTGGAATCGGCAAGAAGCAGGACATCCAGTCCCATTTGGCGATAATATTCCGCAATGGTCGCGCCCATATAAATAGAAGCTTCTCGCGCTGCAACTGGCATCGAAGATGTGTTGCAGATCATGACCGTACGGTTCATCAAGGCTTCGTTAGTATGCGGATCGGTCAAATGTGGAAATGTTTTTAACACCTCAACAACCTCTCCCGCTCGTTCCCCGCAGGCAACAATCACAACGACGTCGACCGCAGAATACTTAGACAAGTGGTGCTGAAACACGGTTTTTCCAGCACCGAAAGGTCCTGGAGAGCTAAAGGATCCCCCTTTAAGAACCGGAAACTGGGTGTCGACAATCCGCATCCCAATGTCCATCATTTTAGTGGCTTTTGTCTTTTCACCCTCGAATAACGGCATCTTCACGGCCCACTTTTGGAGCATCGTGAAATGGTGTTCTTTCCCTTTTTCATCGACGGCTCGGGCTACCACGGTATCGATCGTATAAGAACCCGGCTTGATCATCCAGTTAATCGTGTACTGCCCGAAATGGGTGAACGGGACCATAATCTGATGGTGGAACCTCCCTTCCATGACATAACCTAGACTATCTCCACGAAAGACGGCGCTCCCGGGTTTTACTGCAGGTTGAAAGTCCCAATGCTTTGAGCGATCCAGCGGCGGCAAATAAATGCCGCGTGAAAGGAAAAGTCCCGTCGCATCGGCCATTTTTTCTAAAGGATTTTGGAGGCCATCGACGATTGATGTCAAAAGACCGGGCCCCAGCTCTGCCTCAAGAAGATGCGTGCTAAACTCTACAGGTGTATGAAAGCGCACACCACGGGTGTCTTCGAAAACTTGAATCTTAGCTGTATTGCCGACAATTTCAATGACCTCTGCTTTTAAGGAAGTTCCTCCTCCAAGGTGG
Source organism: uncultured bacterium (assembly GCA_964580785.1). GTDB lineage: Bacteria > Chlamydiota > Chlamydiia > Chlamydiales > Rhabdochlamydiaceae > Acherontichlamydia. The sequence goes on along the minus strand of CAZOKX010000030.1, from coordinate 14,794 downwards.
ACCATGCATACTTCTCCTTGCCGGATATCTCCTTCGAATTCAACCTGCAGGAGATTTCCAAATGCTTTGATCGTGCGGCCTGTTGCGATCTTTTTGGAACTATAATTTGGTGTTTCGTTCATCCTTCATCTCAATTGTGGTGTTATACACAGATCGACCCAAAAGTCAGTTTGGATTTTTGAGTCGATCTGTGTAGATGAAAAGAGCGCTATAGCTCCCTTTTTCTAGAGTCTGTTCGCAAACTTTTATTTATGGACAAACTTCGCTAAAATCATCTGGCCCTTTTCTTCATCAAGCTCGTTACACTGCTCGACGATCATCAAGCGTGCCATATAAGCTAAAATAACATCGATAGAAAACTGGGAGTCTTCAACCATTTCTTCAATTTTTTTGAATCGGTATTCCGCAAATGCTCTATGCTGCTCCCACGCATCGGGATAAGTCGCTGTAATTAGTTGGCTAAGTTCACTATATTCCATGGGAGGATCATACCGATCGGCATCTTTTTGAGCTAAGATCTGGGCAACAAACGGATCAGCAAAATCTTCAAACTGCAGTTCTCTGGCAATGTCGCGTCCTATCTGCTTAGCCCGAATCCCTACTAAAACAAGCCTCCACTCCCTTTCAAAGGTAAAATATTTTTTTAAAAACCCTTTAAGCCGAGGAATTTCCTCTTGAAAAAATCGGGCCAATAATGCTGAAAACTGACGGACTCTATCCTGGGTTTTTTCAAATTGATCGAGAAATTCGAAAACATAATCAGGCAAGCCCGCGCGGACTAATAAAGCCTCATCGAGCTCTTTTTCTGACATGGTTCCTCGGGAGTCGATCGGCTCTTCCATAAACAAATTGCAAATATTGCAAATGTCTGTGAACCGCATTAAGGTCTTAGCAAGGATAAGATCGCTTTTATCGAGATTGACAGTTAGGCGCAGCCGCAACTCTTCAAAAGAGAGGTCGGGCTTATCGCGCAGCAGAAGAGGGGGTAAGGAAGGGGCTAAAAAGAAATAATTATCCATTAGAACCCAACCCTTCTAACTTTTTCCAAAGAACAGTTCTCTAAAGTCTTTTCGGATATACGTTGCAATAATCTCCTTAAGAGCCGTATCTGAAATATCGATAGTGATATTTTCCTTGTGCAGCTTGACCTCAATCCCTCCTGTAAGAGGGCCGATCAAAACGCTTTTATCTTTGAGGCGTTCAAGGATATTAACACCTAAAAGTGAGTTGATCTCTTTGGCAGGAACAGCTGCGGGAATATAGACGCTTAAATTAGCTTCAAGTCCATCTTTTTCCAGAGCACTTACAACAGCTTTAACGAGTTGAGCAAGAAGGTTGGGCTCTTGGGTCTGTTTCGTGATCAGACGCGTCAGCTCAGGATTAAATAATTTCTCCTCAACGCTCTGTCTAAGTGTTTCGATGGCTTGCTTGCAAGCTTGGGACAAAGATGATTGGAACACCGTTTTCTGCCGCTCAATCTCTTGCTTGGCCTCGTATTCGATCCGTTGAACTATCAGACGAGCCTCATCGATAATCTTTTCAGCATCTTGCCTTGCAGTAGAGATCATTTCTTCGGCTTGCTTCTTTGCAGGTTCGAGCGTTTCCCTTCGAAGAACGTCGCAGATCTTCTTCACCTTATCTTTTCCTGTTTCCATATGTCCCTATGACACTCCACGTTTGCACGCGACTCTTCATCAAGTCGACCTCACTAAAATATCTCAACCCGAATTTATTGTCTTTACAAGGATATTTTTCAACCTCATTTTTATCTCGAGTTTGTACAATTTTGGCTGAGTCTATCAATCAATTTACCTCACATCATATCAAAAAGAAAAATTGCACGAAAGTCGTAACTATGTCATAAGAACTGGTTACGGAATAATAATTTGTAGTGCTTTAGTTTTGAACGGGGACTTTTTCCATGCATAAAATCATCACCGGATCTCTTGTTTTATCGCTCGTGTTTTTGTCTTCTCAAACCTTTGCGGATAATGACCTAAACCAGTGGAAAGAAGATACGGAAGCGTTGTGGCGCACTGGATCGGGATCTCAAGATGGTGCCTTCTCTGCGATTGCTATCTCCATGCTCGGATGGGGATTAGGGCTTGGCGCAGTAATTGCCATTGTGGCTTCTGTCCTCCATCAGAGCACAGCTTCTACTGCACATAACACTGCACACGCATGCCCATAGCTTTTAATGTACTGACCCTATTTTTTCTGTTGCTTATGCCTGCCTTATCTTCGGTGGAACCTGCTTTGGAAAAAAAGAGCGTCGAAGTGGAAGAACCGCGATTATTCAGTTGCATAACCCCGCCAAAGGGATGGGAAATTGCTAATCCGCAGTTTTTAGCGAAAACCGTACAAATCGCCTTCCTCAAGAAATCCATCAGAGGATTTAGCCCTTCGATCAACCTTGCTATCGAAAAATCGAATCTTTCTTTGTCCGAGTACTTAAGTGTGATTCGACAAATTCATGAATCGGACAAACGAAACCGTTGGCGCCAGCTTGGCAAGGTGCATACTTTGTCCGGTATCGGCCAGTTAACAGAGATCGATGCCGTTACAGAATTTGGCGCGGTCCGGATGCTTCAGCTTATTCTATTGAAGCAAGGCTATGCATACGTCGTTACTGCTGCTGCATTAAAGGAAGAGATTGCCCAGTACTACAAAGAATTTCAATCTGCATTCCGCTCTCTGCAAGTCACCTCGGACCTGATTAGCGCCGTTCCTCTAATGGAGAGGCGCAGCTGTCTTAAGGAGCGGAAGGAGCAGCTTATTTCTTCCTGGCAACGGGCACTCCAATTAGGCGCTACCTCTTTGTCAGACCCCGCATTCCAAAAAGAGCATTGGATCCCTTTTCAAGCAGGCATTGTCCAAGATTTTGAGGATATGGGTCTACATTGGCAAGTTCTGATGCTTAAAGATGTTCAAGAAAAAATGGTTGCCTTGATTCCTCAGCTCGAAAGAGGATAGACAAAATACACCTTAACAGTTTATAACGGCTGGAAAAAAAGTTTGCTTATTTTGATTGACTGATCCTAGTTAATATGACAAACGCAACCCAAAGGGAGCGGGGTTTCCACCTCGTTATAAAATGAAAAAACCATTCATTTCTGCCTTAACTATCACAGCAATGCTCTTAACTCCCTATCTTAGAGCTCAAGATTCGGCTCCAACAACTGGTTCAACTCAAGAATCTAGCGGGGCTTCTGCATCTACAGACATTGCAGAGCCAAAGTTTAAGAACGGCCCTGATGCGTCGACCGCCAATCCCGCTAGCCCTACAACCGATGAACCCAGCTTGCAAGCTCCTTTGGCTACAGATCTAGAAATGGAAGATGATGGCACGCCCGTCGGTCAAGCTTCAACAGAAGGAACAAAAACTGCCAAAAAGAAAATGTGGCAAAATATTACCCTTGCAGTTGTATCTGTTGCCATTGCTGTAACCGCTTTGATTCTCGTCTCTAAAAATGATGGTCATAGTAAGCACCATCACAAATAGTTGACTGATCCGATGCATGGCATATTTCTAAAGCATATTGATTGGAGCTTGTTTCTTTTTAAATCGCTTCAATGAGGTTTTGTTAACTTGAGCTCAACAAGGCGCCGCCAAATTCCCGATCATTCAGGTTATTTCTGTGTGCTCTCTTTATGTTTAACCCTCAGTGTTTGTCTGGCAAGTTGCAGATCAAATAACCCTTGGGACCTTGACCGGGTCGAATCGGGTCATTCTGATTTTAACTCGACAAAGCTTATTTTTCCTGCCGATGACCCAATCCATGGAATCGATGTTGAATTTCTGAATACCAGCAAAAATCTATACGCCTATCTCAACGTCCATTCTCTTCCTATTCCAGAGTTAAAGAATAATCCCAAACATGCTTTTGTCTACTTTATGATTGGCTCAGAAAAGCATCGATTTGAAGCGCTCTGTCGAGAAGGGGGGCAAAGGCTCCTCCTTCCCGAAGATGCCGTTAAGCTGATGATCTCTTCACTGGAGAACGACCTCTCTATTCAGATTAAGATATCGGGCTACTCAGCCGAAATTACTGCCTCTGGTTTTTCTGAAAAGTATAAGGAAATGGAGCAAAGTCCTTTCTTCTCCAACCCCTTTCATCTTCCGTTCTAATTCCCCAATCCGGTACACTGAAGCTTTTTGAAGAAATGGCGAAACCGCAAGGTTTTTAACTCTCATCATATTCTTTGACTTTAAAGGAAAAAACCAATGAACAAGCTAGAACAACTTAAAAAACTCACCACCATTGTCGCCGACACCGGAGAGCTCGAAGAGATCAAGAAATATCACCCAACTGACGCCACAACAAACCCCTCCCTTATCCTTGCCGCAGCTACAAAACCTGAATACCAGTTCCTCATTGAAGAGGCGATCCAATGGGGAAAAAAGAATGCATCCTCTCCGAAAAATCAGATGGAAGCTATAATCGATAAAGTCTTTGTCAATTTCGGCTTTGAAATCCTAAAAATCATTCCTGGTCGGGTATCGACGGAGGTTGATGCGCGCCTCTCTTTCGATGTGAAAGGAAGTGTTGAAAAAGGACGCAAGCTTATTTCCTTGTATGAAGCTGCAAAGATCGACAGGAAACGGGTCTTGATCAAGCTTGCTTCGACCTGGGAAGGGATCCAAGCTGCGGCCATCTTAGAAAAAGAAGGGATCCATTGCAATATGACGCTTATGTTCTCCCTTGGTCAGGCAATCGGCTGTGCCCAAGCAAACGCAACCCTTATCTCTCCCTTTGTCGGCAGGATCCTAGACTGGTACAAGAAAAGCGAAGGCAGAGAGTTCTATCCCCCTACAGAAGACCCGGGGGTCATCTCGGTCACCCAGATCTACAACTACTACAAAAAATTCGGGGTTAAGACACAGATCATGGGAGCTAGCTTTAGAAATGCGGATGAGATTACCGAGCTTGCGGGCTGCGATCTTCTTACGATTGCCCCTAAACTCCTCGAAGAGCTCCAAAATGCACAAGGAAACATTTCTAAAAAGCTCGATGTAGAAACAGCTAAAAAAATAAATCTTGATAAGATCGATCTCGATGAAAAAGCCTTTCGCTGGATGCTCTGCGACAACCCAATGGCCAACGACAAGCTTTCCGAGGGGATCCGCAATTTTTCCAAAGACCTTGTTAAACTCGAAAAGACCCTGGTGCAAAGGCTTTAAGCAGATCGTTCACGATTCCCAATTTTCGAAAGGAAATACAAGATCGGTCGATTAAAAGTGGGTTTTTCAATAAAACGATTAGAACTTAAGGTAGTTGCAAAACTGCGATTAGCCCGTTCATGATAGATCTTTGAACCCAAAGTTCAGGCTGGTAACCTTGGCTTTGGGTTCAACAATCCGCTTTGAAAGAATTGTAATCCTCTTAGATGTCAGCAAGTACCTTGTCTGCATCCTTGATCAACAACTTAGCTAGAAGAAACGTAGCCTGATTCAATTCGACGTTCTTAGAGTTCAGAGTGCGGCGTTGTAGAAATGGGCTCAAAGGGCAAAGGATGAGAGAGTTTATATCCATCCCATTGGTGTCTGCGTGTTCGGTTGTTTCTTTTAAAAGGATGAGAAAGGCTTTGAACATAAGGAGTTTATTCCTATCGTTCCCAAACGCCTCTTTTAATGCCGCATCCGTTTCTCTAACAGTTAATTTCTTCTTTGCAGCTCTTTTTGACAAAGCAGTAATCTGATCGAAGGAAAGTGTATGGTCTAATAACGGGCTTTTCTTCTTATCACTAAAAGTTCCAATCAGTTCTTTTGCTACATCCGCTGCTGCTTTAGGGTTGGCAAACTTAGGAACTCTAGGGAAAATTGGTCCGTTTATTTTAGCTAAATTCTTTCTTTTAGTGCTGTTTTGCCCGCTTTCATGCCAAAAACCAGCTCCTCCGATATGTTCACGAATACACCTAAATGCTGAGGCCAGAGCTTTTTGCTTGATGGTTTTTTTTGGCAACTTTTCAAATACGCTATCTCTAGCCTCTAAAATAGAAGCCCGCGCTTCATTTTTCCCCTTGGAAAGCCGTGCTTGGTTAAGGACGCCGCCTCGATCTGGGATTCCTCCAGCAAGGGGGTGGACAGGACGATCTTCGGGAGTATCGACTTCAGCAATCGGGGTAATGCCTTCGGGGAGGCGGAAACGATCTCGAGGGGGCCGCACACAATTTAGGGGGGGCCGCATACAATCAAACTTACACCAAGACTGGCTTACGGGGGCGGGGATGGCTCTTTCAGCGGCTGAGGAGATAGGGGGGGCTTCAGAATTAGTGGGTGTGTTAACCTCGGGTGCAGTTTCCGGCCGCTTCTCCTTCCTTAACAATGAAACGAACGCATATGCATTTCCTGCAATAGGGAGGCATTGAATTACGCAAGCTTTCCAAGATTTCCCTGCAAGATAGTTTAAATATTCGTTGTTTGCCGAAGATGCGTTTTTTAAAATAGCAGCCTTCGCAATTAAATTAATAACACCTGTTACAAGACTAATTACTGGTACACAAGAACTGACCTTGTCTAAATGAATTGCCATATTTGCATGAATTGGCGTAGAAGAAACTGACATTGAAGACTCCTATATTTAATTTAATAGTGGTTTTGTTTCGTTCTATATTATATTATATAATTTTAATTATGTCAATTATAATTTTTTAATTGTTTTTAAAATGTGGTTCGAGGGTTTTTTTGATAAGTTACTGACTCTTTATTGAATACGTATTTGGTCAATTATTTAATATGTTAATATGATTTTTTGTTATTTATATATTTAAATTGATTGGGAATGATAATTAATCATTTATGAACAATAGGATGCGTCGAATTTAAAAAAAAGTTGTCTTTGCAATTCAATTATTTTAAAAATTAATTAAATTAAAAAGTAGACATAATTAATTATTTTATATTAAAATAGTGTTCAAAGCAATATTAAATTAATTTAGGAGTCTTCAATGTCAGTTTCTTCTACGCCAATTCATGCAAATATGGCAGTTCATTTAGACAAGGTCAGTTCTTGTGTGCCAGTACTCAGTTTTATAACGGGTGTTATTGATTTAATTGCGAAGGCTGCTCTTTTAAAAAGCTCATCTTCGCCAAACAACGAATATTTAAACTATCTTGCAGGGAAATCTTGGAAAGCTTGCGCGATTCAATGCCTTCCTATTGCAGGGAATGTATATGCGTTGGTCTCATTGCTAATGGAGGAGGGGGTGGGGCGGTCAGAAACAACAACTTCGCTTAAGGATCCCACCCCTATTTCCGAAGATCCTACCCCTCCAGTAATGGAGGAGGGGGTGGGGCGGTCAGAAACAACAACTTCGCTTAGCGATTCCACCCCTATTTCTGAAGATCCTACCCCTCCAGCCGTATTTCCTCGAGGTCTTCTCGCGCCTGTCCGACGCGATCCGCCTAGCCCCCCTCCTGTTGAAGGCTTTCCACCTTCAGAGCACATTGTTACCCCGTCTGACGCGGTTCATTCCCCTGCCACAGGCCAGCCCTTTGCCACACGCCTGCCCCCTTTCCCCCCTCCTTTCCCCCCCCCTGCTTATGGCTCCCTCGAAAGATCTGTCCCGCCTCAAAACCTGTTTCTTTCCGACTTAAGCGAGGTTTTTTACGAAGAGGCCAAAGATTTTCCTCGGTCCTCTCGTGAAAGCTTGTATATTGCCCCCTTGAACGAAATTTTCTATGAAGAGGCCATCGATTTCCCCTCGACATCTCATCAAAACCTGCATCTAGCCGTCGCAGAAGATATGTTCTCCAGCCTTGATGTTCTTGTCCCGCCTTCTAATGAAGGCAGTTTAACCTCGCTCTTTTTCTCAGAGTCCTCTTCCTCAGGTGCCCAAGCATCTTTATTGACTTCTACCACTGGGCAAAATGAGGCACAGGCTCCTGAAGCACAGGCTCCTGAAGCACAGGCTCCTGAAGCACAGGATTCTATTTTGAAAGCTAGAGATAGCGTATTTGAGCGGTTGCCAAGAAAAACCATCAAAGAAAAAACTCTGGCTTCCGCATTTAACTTTATTCGTAAGCAGATCGGGGTTCCTGGTGCTTGGTATGAAAGCGGAGAAACGAGAGTTAAGGAAAAAAACCTAGCTAAAATTAAGAGAAAAATTTCTCCTAAAGTTCCTAATTTTAAAAATGTTAGAGAAGCAACGGATATGGCAAAAGTACTGATTGGGACTGTTAGCGATAGAAAGGTAACTCCGTTACTAGAGCATACGCTTTCCTTCAGTCAGTTTTGTCTTCTATCGAAAAAAGCTGAAAAGAAGAGATTAACTGTTGCAGAAACGGATGCGGTATTAAAAGAGGCATTTGGAAACGACAGAAATAAGCTCCTTACGTTCAAAGCCCTTCTCATCCTTTTAAAAGAAACAAGCGAAGTCCTTTCAAAGGAGGCGAACGAGAATCCTCATACCAATGAGATGGTTGCAGAGAGTCGTGTTGCTCAGGCTTATGCCAGACAGAAGATTTTAGACAGTCTCATCTCCTGCCCTTTGAATCCATTACTACAGCGCCATATTACTAATCCTTCTAACAAGGTTTCCGATTCGAAAAAACTTCTTTTAGGTGCGTTCTTGATTAGTAAAGCGGAGGACCTGCTTGCTGATATCTAAGAGAGTCACAGTCTTTTCAATTTGGCTTATTGCAAATCCAAAACTCAGGTTAGTAACTTGAGTTTTGGGTTCAAATGGGGCGATAACTTTGCCAAAAGTCCAGAAAAACAAACTATTTCAGATCTTCTTTTTCCATGAGCTTGCAGATTGCAAGGTAATAGGGGGTTAAGCCCTGAGGTATTGAAGCTGTTAGCCCATATCGAAGCGCAGCTATGTCGAGCTCTTCTGGACAGGCGTCGCTTGATTCTGGAATAGACGTGTATCTGGAGCTTGTCTTTGGAAAGGTTCTTTTTGGGGGGCTTCTTGAGGATCTGTCTGCGTAATAACGCAGAATGGATAGAGGTCGTTATAGGAAACGTCAGGATAAGTATCGCTGATCGAAGGGAGCATGATTGATTGAGCCCACATACGCAAGTCTTGAATGGTGCCTTTGTGTTCGATTAGAATCTGGATCTCTTTTTCGAGGCTTTGAGCGATTTTAAAGGAATTGGAAGTTAACGAGGTGCTATGGAGCCAAACGACTGCTTTTTCAAGCCAGAAAAGAAGAGGAGTTACATGAGTGTTTTTCGGAAGGGGAGGTAAGAAATGCTGAGGGATTGGATTTTGGACAGGATCTTGGACTTTGTGCATTGCAGCAATAACTTGGAGCTGAAGAAGGGGATTTAGAGCTTCTGTAGGCAACGGGAAATCGACGGAATCGAGTTGATGGGCGCGCATGTACCAAGTTAAAATGGCGTTTGCGCTATGGGGACTTACGCGGGCGATCAGAGGAATAAGAAAAGGGAGTGCTTCTTGAGTGTTGTGAAAAAGCGGCGCATGCACAAAGTTATCAAGAAAGGCTTGCTCATCGAATTTGTTGAGATTGCAGTTAAAGAGGTTCTCAAAGGCAATTAAGGCTGTTTGGGCATCGATCCAATCGGGGCTGCCTAAAGACTGTTCCCCAAGTGTAGAAAAGTTGTTTTGGGATGAAGATTGGATATCGGTATTGATGCTGCAGCACAGGACTTTTTCTGCAAAAAGGAGGGCAGCTCTTGGGGCATTTTTTTTTGTATAGATCGAAGAGGGGCTGCTGGGAAGGCAATAGGTTTGGGCAGCTGCATAAAGTCGGCCTGCAAGGGTTATGGCAAACGACTCGAGCTGTTTGTCGTAGCAGGACTTTGCCCATAATGCAATCCCGTGGAGGCTATTGAGCTCTTCGCCGACACAACCAGAGGCCATCCCGTTGGGGCACGGCATAACGGCACCTGATCCTCTACCGAGGCCTGTGTACGGGTCCCACATTCGCATTTTTGGGAAGTAAGGGCTTTGTTCGAAGGGACAGCAGATGTCGTTAATGAGGAGGTTGACGACTTCTTTACGATGGCTTTTAAACCAGTCTGGTGTGATGTCATTAATCGCTGCTGCTGCTTGGATTAGATAGCCATAAATCCTGTGGTGGTCTTGGCCATAGGCGTTGTAATTATCCGATGCAAGGGCTGTCACAACCATGCGATTAGTTTCATCGTACTGAAGCAGGCCTCCGCTTAAATAATCATCAAGGCCTGCTTTTGCAATGCATAGAGCTGTTTGGAAAGCACCCATGAATACAGTATCTTCGATGAGTAGCTTATTTTGCGATAAAAGAGTGAACATCGTATGGGAAAGCTGGGCTAGATAGAGGGTCTGTTGGGCAGCTTTTAAACTCGATGCGCCTCGGGCTTTTAGGTCCAATTGCGAGCTGCTTTTGACGATCGAGTTGATAAGGTTGCTCAGTTGCTCTTGGCTAAAGGAAGAAATGGCGGCATCAGGCCAATTGATCGGATATCCTTTTTGGGAAAAGTTAAGTTCTTGGTTTGCTGCAATCGCAAAACGGGCTGGACCGTAGAGGGTCTGATAGGAGAGGTCGATCTTTTGTGTCATTGCAACAAGTGCTATATAGTCGGGGTTAAGAAGGGCTACCAGGAGATGTTGTTGTTTGATCCGAGAAGGATTGTATTCTCTGAGATGGGCAAGGGGGTTTATATGCTGGACGGTATAGCTATATTTCCAGGTCCCATTTTCGGTAATGGTTAAAGACCCACTTGTTGCATAGACCCAGGCATGTTGGAGTAATTGGATCTTGGCCTTGTCTACCGAACTTCCCTTGGGGACTTTCGAGATCCGCACAGTCGCTTCAGAGCAAGGTTCGATTGCCTCGATTCGGTTGATAACTGGATTATCGCTGTAAACGATGCGGGTTGAATGGGGAACGCTGATTGGATCACTTTCTAAAAACTGATCAGGCCCGCCTTCAGCAACAGCGACTTCTTCGGGAAGGAAAACCATTTCGACTGCGTGCACCGTCTTGAATCTGATCGGAGTGGAACTAAAGATAAGATAACTCTCTCCCGTCTCTTGAATTTGGAATGTGAAGACCTGACCTTCCAGACCATCGATATTTGGAATGAGGACTACTTCGCCAACGCGCGCTTGGATCCCTTGTGAGATGACGGTGCTTAAAGCGACCTGGGTTCGAGGATCCTTTAGTTGATCGTCTGAGGCGACGAGAAAATAACCGTGGGCTTGAATGCTCCCATTGCGGATGGTCATTCCTGAAATATGCAAGGAAGGGGTGGAGTTGCGGTATAAAAGGGTGATGAAGGGGCTGCCTCGAAGAATAGGGGCTGTCATCGAAGCCTCCCCAGCTTGGTAGTGAAGCGTTACACAGTGGTCGTCGAAGGAGGTCACTGTTGGAGGAAACGTGAGATTTTCTTTTGTTCCACCAACCAATGTGTATGGCTGGTCTTGGAAATAAATCGCGGACTCATCCTGGAGATCTGTCTGGAAGCTCTCGGATTGGGTAAACTCAAGGCCATGTGCATTATTTTTAATGAGGTAGCACCCTTGGTTCACATTCGGACAAAAAGCTGAGCTGGAGGGGATCAAGATCTCATCGCCAACCCGAGCATCAGGCTTAAATTGCTTAGCTTGTTTTTGAGCAATGCATGTCAGAGGTTCTCGAATCGCTGTTCCATCGGCAACGACGGTCATTCGATAAAAACCTGAGCCTAAGCGGTCGGCGAGATAGAGCCACCAGCTACTTGTTGGCAATGGGCGGCCTGGATACCCTGCGATATTGTAGGCGTCCATATGGATGCTTGAGTTGCTAATCCCTTTGAGTAGTTTAGAAGGGGGTAGAGTCTCTGGGCCTATTTTCCCTAGTTGGTTTAGCAGGCTTTCTACGTATTCTTCGACGCAATACGTTTCATCAAGATCCCATTCGAGTTCTTGGATGAGGCAGTTGATCCCCTCCTCTTCTTCGAATGTATCGGGGGGGCTTTTTTTCTCTAATGTCTGTTTGATCTCTTTGCAAAGCTTATTGATGATCTGGTCGATTGCTTCTGCTTGAAAGTCGATATGCAGCCACATCTTTTCGGGATCTGTATGCATTTTATTCACTGTCGTGTGAATATTATGCATGATTTTTTCCAAGAGCTGGTTTTGCCGATTGAGTTCATTGCGAAATCTCTTCCTTAATGCCTCGAGGTTAAGGGGAAGAAGCAAAGAAAGGACAGGCTTGATCGCTTTTTTTTCATCCGGTTTACGTAATAGCGACATTACTTTTTATTCCCTTTTCCATACTTGCGCATCATTAACCGTTTCCAGCCCTCTGCCGTTAATATTTTTTGAAAAGCCATTGTTTTCTTTTTTCCTGTAGGCACAGATTTAGAGGACATCTTTTTTTTCCCCTCTGTTTTTTTTGTTTGCTTTTTAAAGAATCGGGTAATCATATCGGTTCCTTCAGTACTCTTTTAAAGACACCACCGTTTCCTCAGTTTATCTTTGGTTAATAGGTTTTGTCAATAATTTATTTTATTTTCAGCTGCAATGACTCTAAAAATCGGAATGTGATATGTTCTGTTCTCTGAATTAGAACCGTTTAATGAGCTAGGGGAAGTATGGCTGAAATTGAAATTTGGTATGAAGGTGGTTTGTCTACCCGCTGCGTGCAGAAGGAAAATGGTGCAGAGATCACAACTGATGCGCCGAAAGACAACCAAGGGCTTGGCAGGGTTTTTTCGCCAACAGATCTGCTTGCAGCAGCTTTAGGCTCGTGTGTGCTGACGTTAATGGGAATTATCGCCCGCAAGCGCAACATCGACATCAAAGGGACGAGGCTCTCCATTGTTAAAGAGATGCAGGCGGCGCCATCCCGACGGATCGGCCGTTTATCGACGCATGTCTATTGTCCCTATGAATTTTCTCCAGAAATCACTGAAGAGTTGATCAAAGCGGCGCAGACCTGCCCCGTGAAACATAGTCTGCATCCCGATATCCAACAGGAGCTCATTTTTTATTGGGGTGCCCCTTGAAGTTTCAAAGCTGGCCTGCCTTCGGCAAGCATTTGAACGAGTCGACGCCGAACCATTTTTCCCCCATCTATCTCATTATTGTTCCGTGCAGTTATGAAAGAAAAAAGATCTGCGATACGATCATCGGATCTCTTCGCAAAAAAGACCCCCACTTGACACAGCAGCATTGCGATGCATCTGCCATTTCTTTAAGCGAGGTCATTGATCAGTTGAATTCCCGCTCCTTATTTAGTTCAGCGTCGGTTGTCGTTTGCGATGGGTTGGAGAAGTTGAAAAAAAGCTGTTGGGAGCCTCTTTTAGCTTATGCGGAAAGCCCTTCCTCCTTTTCCTATCTGATTTTGGGTTTTTCAAGCGCAAAAAACACTGCTGATCTTTGCCGAAAAGGGAAAAAGGAGCTGGTTGCTTTAGACTTAAGCGAGGAAAAACCCTGGGAGAAGAAGGCCCGATTTCAGCGCTATATTATCGAATACGCTGTTAAGGAAGGCAAGTCTCTTAGCCCAGATGCCGCCCTGTACCTGCTTGATCATGTTGGTCTGGACCTCTCTAGCTTAGAGCAGGAGATGGCCAAGCTGGTCTGTTATGCAGGAGAGGATAAAGCAATTGTGTTGAACGATGTCGAGCAGATCTGCACGATTGAAAAAACGGTGTCAACATGGCAATTATCAGAAATGATTGTTTGGGAAGCTAAGGCGGCTGCGCCTCCGCTTTCAATTGATCTTTCTTGGCTCCTCCCTTTTTTGGGACAGATCCGCTATCAGCTCCAAATTGGACTACAGCTTGCGGTAATGATCGACACGCATATGCTGTTAGGAGATATGGCTAAGCAGCTTCCCCAGTTGAAAGGAGCTGCGTTTGATAGGAGGGTCGCAGTAGCTAAGCAGAGAGGACATGAGTATTTCCGCTATGGACTGCAGAGCCTCTTCGAGATCGAGATGCTTGCAAAAAATAGCGGGGGGACAGCATCCCTTCTTTTCGATCTTTTGACTGCTAAATTGGCGTTTGCTCGATGAAACCTATCCTATATCTATTTCCAAATCTCCTCGATGAAGAGGGCGATCACAGTCGAGTGCTTCCCAGGAGTGTCGATGAAGCTGTCTCACAAATTCATGGATTGATTGCTGAAAGTGAAAAGTCTGCAAGGCGTTTTTTGCGCCGGTTTGCGTTCGCAGCACCGAAAACGTTTCGAGATATTCCGATCCAACTTCTCAACGAACACATACCTGACCGGCAGCTTAATGAGCTGTTGGATCCGATCCTTAAAGGGCAAAACTGGGGGCTGATTTCTGACTGTGGAATGCCCTGCCTTGCAGACCCTGGCAGTAATTTGGTCTTTAAAGCGCGGCAAAAAGGGGTTACCATTGAAACATTTGCAGGCCCCTCCTCAATTGTGCTAACGTTTGTCCTGTCGGGTCTAGGAGGGCAGAACTTTACGTTCCATGGGTATCTTCCCAAAGAAGAACCTTTTCTCAGCAAAGCAATTCAAGAGATGCAGAAACGATCGGGGCAAGAAAAGTCGACCCATCTGTTTATAGAGACCCCATACCGTAACCACAAGTTATTTTCCCTGCTCCTCAAGATCCTCAGCGACAACACCCAGCTCTGTATTGCAACAGATTTAACTGCGCCGAAGCAAGGTGTAGCGACAAAATCGGTGCGTGAATGGAAAAAATCTCCCATGCCAGATATCGACAAAAGGCCAACGGTCTTCGCGCTGCGTAGTTAGAGAATAGCTTTGGAGGCAATTGCAAAACTAAAACGCCCTATTTTCAAAGATCGGCTAAACAACCAACTACAACTGATACCATTCCAAGAAAATAAATTCATGAATTTAATTGACAAAGTCTGCTAGACTA
>CAZOKX010000029.1:0-25403 GCA_964580785.1 uncultured bacterium | reverse complement strand
ATTTTACTTTATCATGCTCAACCTCAATCCACTAAACCCATTATTGAGGTTATCATCAATATGCTGGTGTTCAACTGATGGGCCAATCAACAACTCTGTCGGCTTGTCCTCAAAATACTCTGAATAAAGGTATAGCGTTCTCCCAACGAAACCAAGTCCGTTGAGAATCATGCTTTTGACACATTCACCGTAAGTCAGATGCTTATTCTCGGCTTGCTGCCCACAAGCAGCATCTATCGCATCAACAAGACCTATTTCATCGCACATTCCTGCGACTAGCCCCAGTTGATCTAGATTTTGTGTCTCGATCTCTATGTCCTGTATCGCCGTCATCATAGTGCAGGCATTGTATCAATACACCGTCTTTTGCAAAAATTTATTTTTTTGGTGAGGGATCACGGCTCTTTGCTTCGGCGGAGGTGATTTATCCTGAATGCTCTATGTTCCATATTTTCTTCAAATAAAGAAAATATTTTATCTGATCAGAGAGTTATGCAATGGTCCCCCCTTCTCAATCTAAGACTAGAGTGGCAAGAAATCCAAAGCACAGCCAGCTTAAAGTCTTCAAATTTCCGATATGACTGAATAGCATTTTTCCATTGAATAAAAGCACCTTAAAAGCTCAATATATTGGCATGAAGAAAGTACCTGTCAAAGACTTTTATATTGGGCCTGATGAGCCGCTTGCAATCATATCTGGACCGTGCGTTATCGAAAGCGAAGAACATGCTCTGAAAGCAGCTGAGCTGCTATGCGAAATTTTCCGCGGTCTTAAAGGGATCAACTTCATCTATAAATCCAGCTATGATAAAGCCAACCGCTCTGCAAACGCCTCGTTTCGAGGCCCTGGTCTTGAAAAAGGGCTCGTTATCTTGGAAAAAATCAAAAAAAAATTCAATGTCCCTATCTTAACCGATGTCCACACTCCCGAAGAAGCGCTTGCTGCAGGGCAAGTCTGCGACATCGTCCAGATCCCCGCTTTCCTATGCAGACAAACCGACCTTCTTCTGGCTGCCGGAGAAAGCGGCGCTGTTATTAATGTCAAAAAAGGACAGTTCATGGCGCCCTGGGACATGGGCAATGTCGTTGAAAAGCTTATTTCAACGCAGAATGAAAAAATTATTCTTACCGATCGAGGAACTTCCTTCGGATACAATAATCTCGTTAGCGACATGCGAGCGATCCCGATCATGCAACGATTCGGTTTTCCTGTTTGCTTTGACGCCTCCCACTCGGTTCAACTGCCAGGCGGCCATGGAAAGTCTTCAGGAGGACAAAGGGAGTTTATTCCTACCCTTGCAAAATCGGCAATTGCAGCAGGCTGCGATTGCCTGTTCATCGAGTCCCATCCCGATCCATCTCTTGCTAAAAGTGACAAAGACTCCGTCTACCCGTTTTCTGAGCTATCCAAACTCATGCGTGAACTAAACCTAATCTACCAAGCAATACGGAGCTGAGATGGCATGCTTAAAAAAATTACGTTACTTAGCTTAGTAAGCTTTAGCTTGCTTACCCTATGCTGGGTGATCTGCTTCGGGCACGTCAGAGCTTCCGATTACGGATCCTATCAAGCGCAAAAGCAAAACCAGCAAGATACTTCCGTTAAAAGCCTAGCCCAGACGACAAACCAGAATCGCAAAGGCGTTGTTAAAGAGATCTATTTCACCCAAGAAGACCAGTCGCGCCTTCACTATAGGATTGAAAGCGACTCTTCCGTTTTGACCATAAAGCCGGAAGGCTCTAAATTCGACTTGATTGAAAAACTTGAAAAAATGCGCTGCTGGATGCAAGATAAAATAGAGTTGACTGGGCAGGGAGGCTCCCCTGTGCAGCAAATGCGCTACTTGGAAGCAGAAGAAGGGGTTTATCGGTACACTGCACAACAATTTCTGGCCCAGTCGGTCGCCCTTTCCCTCTATCGGATCCAAGGGAGCGACATACCAAACAACTTGAGTCCCTATAAGCCCTTTTTAAGCGGAATAGCGCAAGATGTCTCCTTTGCAGTAACAGGAAAAACTCCCCAGTTTAAGGCGCAACACTTTAAGGCTTCGCTTAACCAGCAACCTGAGGATAAGCCATGAGAAAAATCATCTTTTCTGCTCTTTTGGTCTCTCTGCCTATTTGTGCAGCAGAATGGACTCCAGAATCTGGCTCCCTCTCTTCAACTAACGCATCTTATGACGGGCAAGCTCTCATTCTTACAGGTCATGTCCTGCTCGATCACGGCCTCGGAAAAATGACGGCGGAAGAAGCAAATCTGCAAAAGCAAGAGGCTGCCGGAAAAGATTTTCCTTTCGCGCAGATTCTTCTACGCAAAGATGTCTTATTAGCTCTGAAAAACAGCGCTGAACTTCGCTGCTCCCAAGCTGAATTAGACTTCACCGCGTTAAAGGGCCTATTGCATGCAGAACAAGGGGAAAAAGTGGCCTACACTGACACTTTTAAAACAAAAAAAAACACACCTTCTTCTCCTTTGCAGCTGCTCAGCCGCCAGCTAGAACTCAATTTTTCCAAATGGGAACCGGAGGGGGGGAAAACGGAATACGAAGTGGAAACCATTTTAGCCACAACCGATGTCGAGATCCACTACGCCAATAGCTTTCACCTCACCGCGGATAAAGCCCTCTATCGAAAACAATGTTCCGAAAATCAAAAGAGCGCGTCGAAGGATTTCCAAGGTGTCATCACCGCCTATCCCAAGGACGGGCTGACCCAGTGCCGCCTAACCCATGACGGAGATATCATCGATGCCGATTCTGCAGACGTGGACCTGCTCAACGAAAAAATGTCGCTGCTGCATCCCAAGGGGATTCTAGCTTCTGCAATTATCCCTCATGTGCAAAAGGGGCTCCTCCGCTTTCAATGCGATCATTTAACCTGGGACAATTCTAAGAATAAGCTTATTCTTAAAGGCAATGTTCGGATCCAAGACGATGCTTTGGAAACAATCGAAACAGAAGATTACATCGAAATTGACCAGCTCTTGGTGAAAGGAAACAAGGTCCTCAAGAGGATTCAAGCCCACGGTCCGACCACGCTTACCTACAACGATTCTGGAAATAGGGGGTGCCACAAAATTCTTTGCCAGGGCAACGCCGAAATTGACCGCGAAAAGCTTGAAGCAACTTTGGACAGCCCCAAGACAGATGGAAAAGTTGCTCCCCATCAACAGCTCTATTACGAGGAAGCAGAACTCTGCATTCGAGCCGATCAGGCTGCTTTTGAATACTCAATCGCCAATAATATCTTGCAGCCCGTATCCCTTGCCCTCAAAGGTGCGGTACGCTTGAGTTCTCTGGGCACGCAAAAACCGCCCCGTTGCGGCGTGGCCGACCGGCTGAACTACTCGTTGACCACGCGGACACTCATCTTATCGGCAAACCCCGGTAAAAAGGTACTCTTCTGGGATGAAGCACAAGGCGCCCGGATTAGCGCCAATGAAGTCCATATTATCGAAGATCCTCTAACAAAAGAACAGCTTATTAGAGGCATTGGCAATGTGCAATTTGCATTTAGCTCAGAGGAAAATGTCCTGTTGCAGCAACTCTTTCCTCAATTAAAGATTAACCATGAATAAGCCCACCTCCTCCCCTATGCAGGTCAGTCTCAATGAAATCAATGTTGGAGCTCGCCCCATCAACCAGATCAAAAGACCAGCTCCCCAACAACAGAGAAAAATCCTCTCTCACAGCCCAATTCTGCGCGCTGAAAACCTCATTAAAGTCTATGGAGGAAGAACTGTTGTAAACGGCCTTAGCCTGCATGTCGATAAAGGGGAAGTCGTCGGTTTGCTTGGGCCTAACGGCGCCGGCAAAACAACTGCCTTCTATATGACAATCGGTCTGATCAAGCCCGATTCAGGAAAAGTCTTTTTCAATGGTAAAGAGGTCTCTTTGCTTCCTGTCCATGAAAGGGCTAAAATGGGGATGGGATACCTCGCTCAAGAGCCTTCTGTGTTCCGGCATCTGACGGTCGAAGACAACATCCTCTGCATTCTCGAAACACTTGACATGACAAAAGCAGAGAGAAAACACCGGTTAGGCGAACTCCTCGGCGAACTCCACCTAGAGCGCCTTTCAAAAAAGAAAGCCAGCAGCCTTTCCGGCGGCGAACGGCGGCGGCTTGAAATCACCCGCGCACTCATCACCCAACCTTCACTTCTTCTGCTCGATGAACCCTTTGCCAACATCGATCCTCTTGCAGTCAACGACGTCAAGAACATGATCCGCCATCTCAAGTCTAAGGAGATCAGCGTTCTCATCACCGACCACAACGCCCGCGAAATCTTTTCGATTGTTGATCGGAACTATTTGATCCGCGATGGTAAAGTGCTTATGTCGGGAACCATGGACGAACTTCTAGAAAACAAAGAAGCTAGATCGAGCTATTTCGGCGATGATTTTAGACTCTGATTAGTTACATACCCTCGGCTTTGTCCAAATCTTACGATCGACGGGCGTTAGCGAGTTGATCGTAAGACTTGGACAAATATGTCTGGGAAATGGGCTACTCCACATTTTCTGGAGCAGAAGCACTATTTTCTTTAAGAAAGATAAGCAGCTCCTCAGGATAGTCGGTAATGAGGCCATCTACCCCTAGCTCGATGCATCTTCTCCAATCCTCTTCAGAATTAACTACCCAGGGAACAACACGAAACCCTGCATTTTTCATCGCTAGGACAATCTTCGCATCGATTAAAAGCCCCTGTTCTGGCGAAAGGACTTTTGCATCAAAAGAAGCTGCTAACTCGAACAAAAGAGCCATTGGATTGTCTGGCAACAGCCGTTTTGCCAAGTCTAAACTCTCCGCACTAAAAATAAAACCAAGTTCAGCTTTACAATCTATTGCACGAAGTTCTGATAATACTTCAGGATCAAAAGAAGAATAATAGACTCTTTTCGAAAAGCCAGCATTACCCACTTTAGCAATGACCTGCGCAGCCAATTCATTGGCACTAATCGTTAGTTCTGGATAGCGAGGATCTCTTTTAATTTCTAAGTTGAGCTTCACTGTTTGTGCATGAGGAGAAGACGAACAATTAATGAGCTCAAAGAGTTCATCCAACGTAGGGATCGCCGTTCCTGGGACCTGCTGTTGCTTTGGAAAGTCGAGACTAATTTTATTACCGCAATCGATTTTTTTTAATTCCTTAAGCTCTAAGTTGCGAATTAGCAAATGAGGCATCTTTGAAGCTCGATCACTCTCTACAATCAACCAGTCATCTACAAAGTAGTCATGGTGGATGACGATTTCTCCGTCCTTCGTGACATGCAAATCGAGCTCAAGGACAGGTGTTCCTGCTTCAATTGCAGCGGAAAATGCGGGCAACGTGTTTTCGGGATATAAGCCTCTTGCGCCCCGATGGCCCTGAACTTCGAAAGAATACGAACTGCTGTGTATACCAATGAATAGGGATAGCGTGAAAACAATTTTTGAAAAAAAATTCATAACAAACTCCCTCTATTTTTAAGATCATCTACATCAGCATAAAATCAAACAGCATTTTATCGGTTCTCCCCCCTTTTTCGGTACCTTTTTTAAAACCATCTTGAAAGAAAGTGTTAACATTTCTTCTGGGAAGAAACATTATATCGGAAAATTGTACAAAATCGAGTTAAGTAATAACTTTTTTGAAGACGCTTGTCGCCCAATACATGGTGAACAGCGCAAACGCAATAAGCACTAAAACAGCATATACGACCTCGATTGATCCGATGTTTCCAATTGCCAATGCCCTCGCCGCCTCCACAACATAATAGACAGGATTGAAGTGGGCGACAATATTAAGCCAGGTAGGAGCTAGCGACATCGGCAGCAAGGTCCCTGACAACAACAAAATAGGAAGGTTAATGCCATGAACAAGAGGGGCATATTTATCTTGGCTTTTGAGAATAATCCCCATTGCGTTGCCAAAAGAAGATGTAGTGATGCTAAGAAGTCCAAGCAAAGAAAATAAAATGAGCATTCCCAATAAGTCCGCTCGAAACCCGAAAGGAAGGGCTACGGCAATGAACAGAAGACACTGACACATGACGGAGCAGACGTTGAAAAGGACATACCCTGAAAGAATAGAAAACCGTTTAGCAGGTGTCACACGGAAGCGCTCTAAAACGCCAGAGCGGACCTCATCAATGAGGCCAAAACCGGTAAAAAGACCTGTTGAAAAAGCAATGATCGGCAGCATTCCCGGAATAAAAAGGGAGAGGACATTTTCGACTCCCAAGCTCCCATTAGAAGCAAGCGTTTTTAAAAGTGGAGTAAAAAACGTCAAGTAGATAATGGGAGTTGCAACGCCCATGAATAAAAAGACCGGGTTGCGAAGAGCAGACTGAATGCAGCGGGAAGTTAATAGGCCGATTTCTTTTAACATGTTCATTCGGACACCTCCTCACGTAGAGATCGCCCCGTTTTTTTCAGAAAGACATCGTTTAGGCTAGGAGATGACATCTGAATTGTTTCAAAGCGGAGGCTCGCTTGGTCGAGCATGCGAAGAACTTGAGGCAAAGCAGAAGCTCCCTTATCGACATAGAGCCGAATTTCCTGCTCTTCTGAACGAATTTCTCTTAAAAGAATGCTTTTATCTCGAAATAGGGAGATCACCTGTTCATGAAAGCTTTTAGCAACACCAATCTTAATAATATCGCCTGAAATCTGCTTCTTCAACATCGAAGGGGATCCAAACGCAACAATTTTCCCGCGATCCATGATCGCAAGCGAATTAGCAAGAGCGTCCACTTCATCAAGATAGTGGGAGGTCAAGAAAACGGTAATGCCCCTTTCCCTGAGCCCTAAAATTTTTGACCACAAATTATCACGACTTTGAGGATCGAGCCCATTTGTCGGCTCGTCAAGGAAAAGAACTTTGGGCTGATGCATCATAGCAAGCGCGATATCCAGCCTCCTCTTCTGTCCCCCAGAATAAGTGGAAACAACGCGCTGAATACATTCTTTAAGAGTAAAATTATTTATCAAGACTTCAGCTTGTGCTACGGCCTCCTGTTTATTTAGTCCATAAAGGCGCCCTTGCAAAACGAGGTTTTCCCGCCCCGTCGCATGCAAATCTGCCCCTCCTTTTTGGCTAACATATCCAATGCATGCGCGGACACGTTGAGGATCGCGCTTCACATCGATCCCTTCGACGTAAGCATCCCCTTTTTCAAAAGGTAATAGTGTGGTCAAAATCCGCAACATCGTGGTTTTTCCGGCGCCGTTAGGTCCTAAGAAGCCGAAAACTCCTCCTCTTGGGACCTCCAAATCGACGCCGCGAAGAGCCTGGATATCACCTTTCCGACCTGAGAAGGTCTTATGGATATCAGATAAAATAACTGCACATTCTGATTTCATTAAGTTAAAGCCAACAAATTGACGCTAAAATTTTCTGTAATGCGATTAAAAGCATCTAAAATCATACTTTGAGGCATGCTAAAGAGGCAATCGCTTACCTTACTTCCGCCGCAGCCGTCTTGGTAACAAGGACGGCATGAAAACCGTTGAGCAACGATTTGTGCGCGAGGATTCATCCAAGGGCCCCAATTCCCGTCCGATGTGGGACCAAAAAGTGCAACGACAGGAGTTTTGGTTGCGGATGCGATGTGCAAAGGGACAGAATCAACGGTGATCAATGCCTTGGCAAATCCGATCAATGCAGATAACTCTTTGAGGCCTGTTCTCCCTGCAAAATTGAGAATGGGAACCTCTGGAATTTTGCTGCAGATAGCACCGATCATTTGTAGTTCATCCGGATCGGAACTTGCAGTTAAGACAACTTTCTCGCCCCTCTGATGCAGCGCGGTGATCAACCTTGCGATCTGTTCTGTGGAAAGGCATTTGAACCGCCACCTGGAAACGGGATGGATAACGATGTATTGCCCGATGGAAAGACCTTCTTGAAAAAGCATCTCTTGGACCCGTTGTGAAGCAGCTATCGGAATGTGCAGGCTAACATCTTTTTCTTCATCCTTCGGGAAAATACCGATCCGCCGCAGGACATCAAGCTGCTTTTCAACTGTGTGGCGCGGGTGGGGGCAATTTTTCGCAATGTGGGTGTAGAAGCTTCGCTTGCCAAACAATCCTTTTTTCCCTGGATCAAATCCGACACGGTAACGGCTTTTGGAAATCCAAGCCGCAATCGCCCCCCGGTCCCCTTCTGTCAAGTTGATCACAAGGTCGTACTGTTCACTGCGAATCCTTTTCAGTATGCTTAGCTCTTTTAAGATCTTTTTAAGGGGGAAGAGTTTTTTCCAGCTCCGATCATAGAGGAGATAATTGGAAATACTCGGATGCCCTTCCAGCATAGGTAGGGTGTCTTTATAAATGAAGGCATCGACTTCGGCTTGAGGCACTGCCCGTTTTAAGTTTGTAAAAACGGGCGAAGCCAAGAGAACATCGCCGTGGTGGCGCATCTTGACAACAAGGATCCGTTTAACGAGGGAAAGGTCCGGATAATTTCCGTAAGTCATTGAACACCAAAGTTTTACACCTAAATCAACGTTTGTAAAATGAACTATCTCAGGAGATCGATGATTTTACAGTCGAGTTTAATCTAAGCGATTACTATAATCAAATCCTTTTCCGAGTAGCGCCGTCCCATTGTGTTTTCTTCGAGCAAGACCTCAAAAAGCCTTTGAAGAAAACAGAGATGGCCCAAAATAATCTTAATCGGTTCATGAACTAACATTTTTGGAGAATTTTCCATGGCTACTGAGCAAACGCTTTCTATTTTAAAACCGGATGCTGTTTCCGCGAATAACATTGGTACAATCATCTCCCGCTTCGAAAAAGGGGGCTTGAAAGTCATCGCAGCAAAAATGACCCACCTTTCCACAGAGCAAGCAAAAGCGTTTTACGCTGTGCATGCTCATCGACCTTTCTTTCAAGAGCTCGTTTCTTTTATGATAGAAGGTCCTGTCATGGTGATGGTTCTTCATGGCGAAGACGCAGTTGCAAAGAATCGCACATTAATGGGTGCAACAAACCCTAAAGAAGCAGAAGCTGGCACAATTCGCGCAGACTTTGCTAAATCGATTGATAAGAATGCAGTTCACGGATCTGACAGTCCTGAAAATGCGAAAAAAGAGATCGCTTTCTTCTTCAAACCACAAGAGCTTTTTCCTCGCTAAAAATCGATAAGCAATGTGACGGGCCCATCCCTTGATGGGCATCGCTTTTATCTGCGCTTCAAAATCCCCGTTGCAACGCGCGCAATAGACCTGATCTGTGCCTGGTGGAAGAACTCCTCCAGAAAAATAGTGACGCTCGGCCCTTTTACTCTTTAGGCAATAATGCGGCTAAGGCCTCTGAAATGCGGCGTTCAAGGCCGTCGATTTCTTCACCAATGCGGTGGGAAAGATGCTCGCCAAATTGGAAGAAATACTCCTTCAAATCTGCGGCCTCTTTTTTCCATGCAGAAAGATCGATATGAAATAATTCCTCTACCTCTTCTGAGGTAATCTGAAGCCCTTCGAGATCAAGATCTTTTTTCTCCGGCACGAAACCGATAGCTGTTTGTTTCGCAGCGACATTATTATTGACCCTCTCAAATATCCATTTGAGGACACGGGCATTCTCGCCAAAGCCTGGCCAAATGAACCGTTCCTCTTTTTTACGGAACCAGTTCACATAGAAAAAACGCGGGAGCTTCGAAGGATCTTTTCCTTGAGACATCTTGCACCAGTGGGCAAAGTAATCGCCCATATTATAGCCGCAAAAAGGGAGCATCGCAAAAGGGTCATGGCGCAATTTGCCGATGGAACCTGATGCAGCTGCAGTCATTTCTGATGAAACTGAGGCCCCTAAAAATACACCGTGCTGCCAGTCAAAAGCTTCGTAGACAAGAGGAACGACTGTAGAACGGCGTCCGCCAAAAATGATCCCAGAAATCGGCACTCCGTTCGGATCTTGCCAGTGCCGATCGATCACGGGGCATTGAGATGCAGCGACCGTGAAACGTGCATTGGGATGGGCCGCAGGTTGCCCTGACTTGAGATCCCAAGCATTACCTTTCCAGTCGGTCAACCCTTCCGGGGGAACAGATGTCATCCCTTCCCACCATACGTCTGCATCAGCGGTCAAAGCAGTATTGGTGAAAATAGCATTCCGATTGATTGTATTCATAGCAGATGGGTTCGATTTGACCGATGTACCTGGAGCGACCCCAAAAAAGCCCGCTTCAGGATTGATCGCGTATAATCTCCCATCTTCGCCAAAATGCATCCACGCAATATCATCGCCGACACACTCAAATCTCCAGTCGGGAAGAGAAGATTGCAGCATGGCCAAGTTTGTCTTTCCGCATGCACTAGGAAAGGCCGCTACAAAGTACTTCTTTTCCCCCTCGGGATTGGTCACGCCCATGATCAGCATATGCTCCGCAAGCCACCCCTGATCGCGCCCCATTACAGAAGCGATCCGCAAAGCAAAGCTCTTCTTTCCAAGCAGAGCATTCCCTCCATAGCCGCTTCCGAACGACCAGATACTCTTTTCTTCCGGGAAGTGGACAACATACTTTTGATCGGCGCGGCAGGGCCACGGCTCATCTTTTTGCCCTGGTTTTAAAGGAATCCCTACAGAATGCATGCAGGGAACAAAGAACTCATCTTTCAATGCCTTGACTACATCTGATCCCATCCGCGTCATAATCCGCATGCTGCAGGCAACATAAGGAGAATCGGTGACCTGGACACCGATCTGCCGCCTTGGGGAGTCCAAGGGGCCCATGCAAAAAGGGATCACATACATCGTCCTTCCTTCCATGCATCCATCAAAAAGTTTTTGCAAAAGGGAATGCATTTGATCGGGATCTTTCCAGTTATTCGTAGGTCCTGCATCTTCTTGTTTGCGCGAACAGATGAAGGTAGCTTCTTCAACCCTTGAGACGTCATTCGGAGAAGAATGGCACCAAAAGCTGTTGGGTCGTTTTTCAGGATTTAAAGGGACAAAAACACCTGCATCAACAAGCTGATGGGTTAGCTGTCTGTATTCCCGTTCTGAGCCATCGCATAAATGGAGACTCTGCGGACGGCATAGATTCACAGCGTCCTCAAGCCAATTAATCAACGCCTTATTCGATGTCCATTGAGAAAAATTATGTGAACTAACCATATCTTTTTAGATAGCGATCGACCTTCGCTTTTTAAACTTATCGAGGTACTCAAGAGCTTTCCCAGTACCCATACAAACTGCGAGCAAAGGATTAGGAGCCACGATTACAGAAAGCCCTGTTTCTTTGATCAGGGCCTTGTCCAGACCTTTGATTAACGCACCTCCTCCCGCAAGCACCATCCCTCTTTCAACGAGATCTGCTGCAAGTTCAGGAGGACACTTCTCTAAAGCAAGCTTCACACTTTCGACAATCTGTTGGATTGGCTCAGCAAGACACTCACGGATTTCAACAGAGTTGATTCTTTTTGTGATCGGAAGTCCAGCGACCTGGTCACGCCCCCTCACTTCCATTTCAAGCTCATGGTCACCCAATGGGTAAGCGGAACCGATCGTCATTTTGATCTCTTCAGCAGTTCTGGGGCCGATCATGAGATTATAAGTCCGGCGCATGTAATTAACGACACACTCATCAAACTCATCTCCCGCAATCCGCAATGAACGGGACTCGACAATCCCCCCTAACGAGATAATCGCGATCTCTGTTGTACCTCCGCCGATATCAATGATCATGTTCGCAGAAGGCTCGTGAACAGGAAGGTCTACGCCAATTGCAGCCGCCATCGGCTCTTCGATCAGGATAACCTCCTGGGCTCCGGCACGCAAAGCTGAGTCTTCGACAGCCCGCTTTTCAACTCCCGTAATTCCAGAAGGAACGGCAATTAAGATTTTGGGGCGAAATAGGCTGCGAGCAGGTGTTACCTGCTTTATGAGGGCTTTAAGCATCCCCTCTGCAATTTCAAAATCAGCGATCACGCCGTCCTTCATCGGACGGACAGCCAAAATGCGGCGAGGAGTTTTTCCAAGCATCGCCTTAGCTTTATGGCCAACAGCCAGCACTTCGTTTGTCGAAGAATCAACGGCAACAACAGAAGGTTCAGCAAGAACGATTCCTTTGCCGCGAACATAGACTAAAGTATTGGCAGTTCCAAGGTCGATGCCGATGTCATTGGAAAATAAGCCGGAGACTTGGCCAAACTTATCAAAGATCCCACGTCCGAATTTTTCGACCAAACTTTTCATGCTTATTTGATTGTAACCAGCCATATTTCCTTAATTGTATCATGTCTTCAAAAGTTCTAAAACATCTTCCCACGTGAGTTTTGCTATGGCTTCATCATCGCAACTTACGACTTTCTTGACCAATCCTTTTTTCTTCTTCTGCATTTCCGCAATTTTTTCTTCAATTGTATTCAACGTAATTAACTTATATGCAGAAACTGAATTTTTTTGTCCGAGGCGGTGAACTCGGTCAGTGGCCTGGCTCTCCACTGCTGGATTCCACCACATATCATAGTGGATGACCGTATCGGCGCCTACCAAGTTAAGTCCAGTACCTCCGGCTTTTAGAGAGACTAAGAAAACAGGGATCGACGCATCTTCATTGAACTGTTTGACCACTTCAAGACGATTCTTGCTCGAACCATCGAGATAGACAAACCGAATCCCTTTGCTTTCAAAATCTTCCCGCATGATCTGAAGCATCCGTGTATATTGAGAGAAGATGACTGTTTTATGGTTCCCTTCAATCAATGTTTGAAGAAGTTCCATCAAGAGTTCATATTTTGCTGAATCTCCGCTCTCGGCTTTCTCTTTGGCAAAAATTGCGGGGTGGCAGCAGATCTGCTTCAAACGAGTAAGCGTTGCAAGGACATGAATCTGAACACGGTCAAAGCCATCCCGCTCAACGAGCTTGACGAGCTCGTCGCGCGCAGACTCGGCGTAGGAGCGGTAAAGATCTATTTGCACATCAGAGAGCTGGCAGTGATAGACAATTTCAGAAACTGGCGGCAGATCGTCGAGCACATCGCTCTTCATGCGACGCAAGATAAATGGAGAGACTTTTTTGCGCAGGTATTCGAGGTTCTTCTGCTGCTCTTTTCCAGAGACCCGAACATATTTTTCCACAAAACGATCATAAGTGCCCAAAAAACTTGGCATGAGGAAGTCGAATAAGCTCCAGAGCTCATCCAACGAGTTTTCAATCGGCGTTCCCGATAAGATCAACCTATGTTCTGCTTGCACCATCTTGACCGATTTAGCGTTGCGCGTGCCCCGATTTTTAATATGCTGAGCCTCATCGAGAATCACATAAGAAAAGGGAATTGCTTTATAGGATTCGATATCTTTTTGCAATAACGTATAAGAAGTAATCAAGACATCATATTGGGATAGGTGATCGATGACCCTTTTCCGGTTTGAGGGGATCCCATCAACAACCGTTACCTTCATCTTAGGATTAAATTTGGCAAACTCCTCTTTCCAATTATACAGAAGAGAAGTGGGGCAGACAATCAAGGCATGACACCCCTTCTTCTTCATATACTGGGACAGCGCGCAGATTGCTTGCAGGGTTTTACCGAGGCCCATGTCGTCGGCCAAAATACCGTTAAGAAACATCATGCGCAGCCGCTCAAGCCACTTTATCCCTTCGATTTGGTAGGAACGCAGCGTTGCATTGACCTCTGTTGGCATAGGAGCGAACGTCAGGGTCTTTTCACCGAGCATCTGTTTCCGAATCTCTATCAACTTGTCCGTCATCGTAAACTCGACAGGAAGCCCTTCGAATTGGCACGCATCGATGTTGGCCAAGCTCCATAAAGGCCTTTTGAGCTTGTATTCATCTAAAACCCCGATCCCTATCTCGTCAAACAGTTGAACAACACCTGAAATCCGCTCCAGATCAAGGACCAGAATTTTGGGAAGCTTGGTGCCGTCCCCTCTCTTAGCTTTTGAACGGGGCGAATCAAGTTCAATAAAGGCTTTTTTCGATCCCATGCATTCCCAAAGCTGGTCTAATCTGACCCCTTTTAATGCTCCATCGACAACAAGATCAATTTCATAAAGATCGATCCGGTCTGTATGGCACAACCTTAAAATGAATCGGGTCTGATCGTAAATGAATTGGTCTAAGAGGTTCTGAGGACAGTTGAACTTGACCCGTTGCTGGTTACGCGGAATGATATCGGTCATGAACTCAACGATCTTCTTTTCCGATTTAGCGACATAGGCACACGTATCGGAATTGAAGATAAAATCTTGGAACAGATCGTCGATAATCTGCCTCTCTTCAACCAGATTTCTGGCTAAAACCCCCTCCTCCGTAATGAACGATGCGACATCTTCGTAAGATAGCTGGTTGGCAATCGAAGGGATCTTATGGCCATCATAGTTGAAGTGCAACGTTGCATCCAATTCCCCATCAAGATAGGAAATATCACAGACTGCTTCAACATTGCCGACAAAGGGCAAAGTCACAAAATCTTCAATCACCTGCTGGTTGGCAACTTCGGCGTAACGGGCAATCTGAGGAAGTGAATTTTCTACAAACGTTCCAAATAAAGGCTCGGGGACCGTCATATCGCGGATCTGGCGCAAATTGCGTAGATGCAGACGGTTGATATTAGGCTGGAATCGATAATAGGTGTTCTTATAGAGCATTCCTGACTTAGCGCATTCAAAAAAGCGGACATCTTCTAGCGTTGCCAGCTGCTCGCCAAGTAAAATCGTCGGATTAACTAAGATTTTTGACGTCGGCGGACGAATATATTCCAAAGAAAACCGCAAAGAGGCATGGATCGGCGAGAACTTTAACGGAACTTCTAAGCTCCCTTCATAAAGTCCTGGCAAAAGAGGAAGGTCATCTTCGTGTCCGGAAAGACCCCTAGCCGAGACATGCTGAAATGCATTTTCATAAGCACGAGCTAAGATCATCCCAAAGACCGAGATATCGATCTGTGCGACGCGGCTAGCTCTTTCCGTCGTCGGATTATCGTTGCACTGCGCCAAATCTCTGATCACCCGCATGATCTCCTGCTGCGAATCGTCAAACGACTGCACCGCAAAGCAATAACGCTTGCCCCCAATGAAGATCGGTTCCGCATAGCGAAGAGCTTCGATAAAAGGTTTAATATGGGTGATGTGCAAAGGCTTTGAGCGGTATGGCAGACGTAACGCCATCTGAAACTCGACCACCCCTTTACTTTCACCATCTTGCGGAGGAAGCGAAGCAAACACAAGAGCAAACTCTGCCCGGTCGATCTCATTTTTCTCTTCCGGCTTGAAAAAAGGCGATGTCGCAAGAAGCTGCGAGGAAATGATATATTCTTGGAGAAGCTGCTTTTGAAACTGCTCTTCTTGCCGCTGAACCTCTTTGGTCTCAGCCTCCTTAATCTTATCAAGAAGCTTTTTTTGCTCCTCCTTATTGATCCCCGACTTTTCTCCTATTTGCTTAATATCGTTTTCTTTAGAGAACATCACCAAGATCTTGTCGATATGCTCTTCTAAATAAAATAGAAGGGCCGCCAAATGCTGGCAATCATAGTTATAGGGACAATCGCAGTCAGAATCGATCGCCTCGCATTCTAAGCGATCAATCTCGATCTCGCTTTCATAGCAATTGTCGTATTGCCCTTGGACTTTAGCACTAACGCGCATGATCTTTGCGTCCAAATGCAAAAGTTTTGCAGAGACAACTTTTTGCTTGTCGTAAAGATCTTTCCCTTCTTTCACAATATTTGAAGAGAAATCTTGCTTGAGTTTTCGAAAATTCAACATAGGAGCCTGTCCACGGGGTTCAGATGGAAGCACATTTATTGGTATCAGTGTATGCCTATAAAACTTGACAGCCAAAGCTGTTACAAAAAATCAAGTTACCGGCTTTTTAATGCTTTTACCTTTTTTTATTAACGTCTTCAAGAAAAATATAACCATGAAATCTATTTATGCAATGGTTTCAGCCTGTTGGTTTTTTCGTCTTCAATATCCCAGCAGAGAGACTTGCAAGAAATTGAGCTTGATTCAAAAAAACGCTAAAGTTATACTTGCTGGAAGTTAAGCGCGGGTGTAGCTCAGCGGTAGAGCATCACGTTGCCAACGTGAGGGTCGTGAGTTCGAATCTCATCACCCGCTTATACACAGATCTTAAGTTCAGCTTTATAATTTTTAAGACTGAAAGCCTCACAATATTTACCCTCTGATAAGTTCGATCACAGATCGAACCTCCTCAGATAAATCAATAAGATTAGGGGAATCCTGAAAAGTTACAAAGTCGAGTTCAAAGGAGAATGAATCATGGAGCAGATCGCTGTAGAACCGCAAACTCTATCCGATGACAACGTCCGAGTTTCCGTCCACCGGAAGCCTGCTTGCATTATAGAATTCGATGTCGAAGCCTCCAAAAAGCTTGTCACCGAAGCATACAAAATTGCCATTAAGCGGATTGCCAAAGAAGTCACACTTCCAGGATTCCGTAAAGGCAAAGCCCCCGATGAGCTCATCCTTAAGAATTATGGCTCCCAAGTTGATAAAGAATGGCAGCAAGCAATTGCCGACCTTGGGTTCCGCGCTAGCGAAAAACTCGCCAAGATCCCCCTTCTACATCGCGAAGCAAAAGTCTCTTTTAAAATGAAAAGCCACTCTCATAGTGGCGCTCTTTTTACCTTGAACTTTGAAACAGAACCAAGTATCCCCACAGTTAACCCAAAGCTTATGCAGCTAAAGTTTGTAAAGCGACCCGACGTTAACGAAGAAAAAGTTTCTGAGACGATCCGTCAAGTCCAACTCTTCTTTGCTGAGTGGAAGGCCGTTACAAACCGACCAGCCGAAGATGGAGACTACGTTCTCCTTGATGTCGACGTAATTGAAGAAACTCCCCCAGTTCCCCTATTCAACCACACCCGCTTCGAAGTCAAAGAAAAAGCGATGTCCAAATGGATGTACGACCTTGTTTTAGGAAAACAAGTAGGTGACTCTGTCGAAGGAGTCAGCGTCCCAGACGATGAGGCCTCTCAAGAAGAGAAGGAAGAGCTTAAACCTAAGAAAGTCCAGATCACAATTAAGGCGATTGATACAGCAACACTTCCTGCTCTTGACGATACCTTTGCAGAAAAAATCGGAGCTAAAACAGTTGAAGAGTTACGAACCAACGTCCATAATCTCCTAGAGAAGCAAGCCGATGACCACGTTCGGGAAGCCCTCCGCGAACAGGCCAGCGAGTTCTTGTTAACGCAATTCCCATTCGACCTCCCCACTACCCTCATCGAAAAGGAAACCCATTTCCGCTTCAAACAACTGATGAACGACAAAGACTTCATCAAATATTGGGAGTCTTTAAAGTCAGAAGACCGTAGAAAAACCCTGACTACTATCCATCAACAATCAGAAAAAGCGGTAAGGATGTTCTACCTCTGTCGCAAGGTCATTGCCGATGCGAACATCCGCATTTCTGAACAAGATATCCCACCTCCAGCAAACACGCCGCTTGAGTTCCTACTCAGCCCGCAAAAAATGTTCCATCATCACCGTAATGCTGAAATTGAACATGCAGAAGCCTTTTCGCGGCTCGTGCTTGAAAAAGCGGAAGATCATATCATCGAGAATGCAACTAACAATAGTTAGAGGAAACAGACCTTAAAAAAACTGCAGAGTCAAGTTAGGTTTTTTCTCGTTGACTTTCCCGATAAAGCCTTGTTTTTTATCTGTTTAATTGGCAATATGGGCTTGAACCAAAGAGAAAATTGCAAAACCCCTTTGATGCGCATGCTTGTGTGTGAGTGAAGTTTTGCACTTTTAAGGGCGCGTTTAGCTGCGTTCTGTTACTTTAATACCATCCATTGTTTTTATAGAGGACCGGCATGTATACGATTCCATACGTTATCGAAGATACCGGCCGCGGCGAACGCGCCATGGACATCTTCTCCCGCCTATTGAAAGACCGTATTGTCTTTATCGGCACAGAAATTAACGATCAAGTTGCCAATACCGTCATTGCACAGCTCCTATTTCTTCGCGCAGAAGACCCTAAAAAAGACGTGAATGTCTACATTAACTCTCCTGGTGGATACATTACAGCAGGCCTTGCTATCTACGATACAATGCGCTTCATGGGCTACGAGATCAATACTTACTGCCTGGGGCAAGCCGCCTCGATGGGGGCTCTCCTTCTTGCGGCAGGAACCAAAGGCAAACGCTTTGCATTGCCAAATAGCCGGATTATGATCCACCAACCCTCGGGAGGCGTTGGCGGAACATCAGCTGACATTCAGCTTCAAGCAAAAGAGATCCTCCAACTAAAAAAAATGTGCGCCTCGATCCTTGCTGATGCAACAGGAAACGCGATCCAAAAAATTCTCGACGACTCTGAGCGAGATTTCTTTATGGATGCTGAAGAAGCTAAAAATTATGGGCTAATCGACAAGATAGCAACACAACCACAAAAACAACCGACACCCAGCACAACTTAAGACGATCCTATGACAAAAAAAGAAAAAGAAGGCGCAACCTGCTCATTTTGCGGCAGACCTGAAGAAGCAGTAGAAAAATTGATCTCGGGCCCAGATTCTTACATCTGCGACAAGTGCGTCCGCCTCTGCATGGAGATCGTCGAAAAAAAACCTGTTCACCACGAGTTGAAGCTTCTTAAACCCAAAGAAATTAAAACAGCCCTTGATGAATATGTGATTGGGCAAGAACGAGCTAAAAAAACGATTTCGGTAGCCGTTTATAACCATTATAAACGGATCCGAGCCCTCCATAAAGAGGGGGAAGTCGAATACAGCAAGTCAAACGTGCTTTTGCTCGGACCGACAGGCTCCGGAAAAACTTTGATTGCACGAACACTCGCAAATATTCTCGACGTCCCATTCGCCATCGCCGATGCCACCACACTGACAGAGGCCGGCTACGTCGGAGAGGATGTTGAAAATATCATCTTGCGCCTAGTTCAAGCTGCCGATTACGACATCGCCCGAGCAGAACTTGGGATCATCTATGTCGATGAAATCGACAAAATCCGCAAAACCACCGGCAACATCTCGATTACACGCGACGTCTCTGGCGAAGGGGTCCAACAAGCCCTCTTAAAAATTGTCGAAGGCACCATTGCAAACGTCCCTCCAAAGGGTGGGCGCAAACACCCCAATCAAGAGTACATCCGGGTCAACACCCAAAACATCCTCTTCATTGTGGGCGGCGCATTCGTTCACCTCGAAAAGCTCATCGCAAAACGGCTCGGAAAAAGCACTATCGGCTTCGATGCTGCCGATACGCGGCATTTTGATCCAACTGAAACCAACTACTTACTATCTAAAGTCGAGCCTGAAGACTTAATCCAATTTGGGATGATCCCTGAATTTGTTGGCCGCTTTAATAGCATTGCCAACTGCAACGAACTGACGATCGACGATATGGTCGAAATCCTCATCAAGCCTAAGAATGCGATCATTAAGCAGTACCAACACCTTTTCCATGAAGAGAGTGTAGAACTCCGCTTTACGCAAGATGCCCTAAAAGCCATGGCTGAAAAAGCCAAAAGCACAGGGACTGGCGCACGCGCTTTGCGTATGATCGTTGAAACTCTTCTGTTGGAATTGATGTTTGATGTCCCTTCAGATCCCACAATCAAAGAAGTTGTGGTTGATAAAGACTGTATCGTTAATGGAAAATCACCAGAAATCACCCGATCCCATAGCGCTTAAAAACCGAATTAAAGCCCCACCTGCCGCCTGAGGTCTGCAGCCCGGGATTTAGCATCAGAGCCATTTAAAACAAGCCCCTGATGCGTCCCTATTAAAGCAATTGCAGCGTCTCTTTCCTCGTTTAAACGCGCTTGAATCTGAGGATCCGTAATGCTTTTAAATAAGTCCGTTAAGACTTGGTTTTGACCACTAGCCTCGCTTCCTGGACGCAATACCTCTTTCACCAAGGCATCTTCGAGACACTCTCTTTTAAAAGAAGATTGATTAGCGTTGCAGAATTCTGCGTAGCTTGAGCGCGATTGCGGAGACTCGAGCCCAGAGAAAAGAAGACCAGCAGCATCTAGGGAATAAGCTCCAGAAGGCTCAATGTCGGTTTCTCCACGGAGCGTTTTTCCAAAGGGAAGGCTGGAGACCCATTTAGGGAGCCATGAGCGGGAAGCAGTCTCTTCAATTGTAGTTTTCCGAACCTCTTCAACCATTTGCCCCATTAGCATGTGGAGTTGCTCTGCCCGGTAACGGACCTCTTGCGGATCTGCCTTTCCACCCGTTGGCCAGAAAGCTAGCGCACAACAGATAGCGCAAGTATCAACTTCATCCAGTTTTTCCTCTAAAGCAACCAGTTGATTCATATTTTTTTGAAACCGATTTACTTCAACTTGGTTACCTGCTTGCGTAGCTTGCTCCAATAGAGGTACTAATAGAGCTTTTTCTGCGGCTACCTTATCTTTTACTTTTTTAAGGATTGTTTCCATTCCGACCATTCGACGAATCGCTATGTCTTTTTTTTCGTCATCTGTTAACACATCTTTAGAAAGCGTTAATGCTACATTATAGGGGCGATCCCCGGTCGACTTAGGAAGGGTCTGCAAAGCACTATTAGAACGGCAGAGCGGGGTTGGACCATCCACCGCTCCTTTATTATTCGGAGCAAACTTACTAGCACGGATGTCTCTTTTATTGATCCCAGTGATAAGCTCTTCGCCCTTCAACACTTTTTCATGAATATCTGGGTTTTCACGCATGATGACCTCGAGGTCAAGAAGACGGATATTGTGTGTCCCAGGATCATAAAAACGGATAATGCGATTGCTCCAACTGATTGTAAATCCTGTTGCATCGCCCGACACCTGATTAGTGTTTAAACAGTGCTGTTTAATATGATAGAAAATCTCTTGAAGTGTATTACGGTGAGATTCCTTTAGGTCAAAATAGTGGCCCTTGTTACGGCCGTATGCCTTGTAAAGAAGAATCTCTTTTTTGGGAATCTGTGTAATCTGGAGATCAACCGGAGGCTCTGGCTGTTTCATAATCTGAAGAGTCACATCGGCCGCCTGACCGGTAAGGGCTGGCACAGGAACAGTAAGACAAACTGCGCTAGCAGAGGTTACCTTTGGGGGGAGCACGGTGACTTCAACTTCGCGAACTTCGCCTTGTTTGCCATCACGCGTCGCATCTGCAATCCCACGCCTAGCTCCCAGACCAATCCTAGGGTCTGTTCCAACGCCTCTTTGGGGCGGCACTGCTACCGCTAAATCAAGCGCTGCAATAGTCTTTGAAGGGCCATCCGCTATAGTTTTTACCATACCTACTATCATCCTTTATTTATATAAAAACCATTATAACAAAAAAACTAATTAAAGACAAAATAAACAGTATAAAAACACAATCGATTAATTAATAATAACTTATCGATTTATATAGTTTTGCGAGGGGCGCCTCTTCAATCTTATATCGAAAAATGGAGGAAAAACTGACACCACAGCCTATCCAAACCCTCAAAACAAAAAAACAATTTAGATTTTAAATAACTAACAAATAACAAATTATATATATAATAATAACGGATTGTTAATATTTTATTTATTTTAAATAAAGATATGCTAGAATGGATCTTGAGGGAGTTGTATTCACATCTATTAACCTAACTGGAATAAAAAATATAAAGATTTGAACAAAATTGAATCTAAAAGTAGTTTTAAATTGATCCGAATAGATTAAATTTTTTTCATAAAAAACAAAAAGATATATAAAATATGACGTTAGACCCAAACAAAGCTTTAAGTCAGTTTATCGCTCAATGGGAGGCCCAACAGAGGCAGCAGCAATTAAATCGCGACGCTCTTTATGCCTCTATTAGCGTAATGATGCAGATGCTCCACAGTGGAAACGTGCAAGAAGCCTTCCAATACGCTGGTATGGTCGTTATGACCAATTCAATGCAATGCGTTGGTGACAACACTTCGCAGTTTGCTGGAGCAGAGGACCTTGCGACAGGAATCCGGAATATCGTAGCCGGTCTGCAGGGCATTTTTAATGAGGGACAAGCCTTAAACCCGGACGATGCAGCTAATTTTGTAAAGTGGCTCAATGAGTTTTGGAATAACCCTAATGAGCTAAACGGAGGAAAAGCATGCCCCCCTTGGATAGGTCAATCTGACTACGCTAGCCTCTGTAACTCCATTAAAACGATCTACGCCCAGCTTGGAGTCACCGCTAAGGAATATGGAAAGCTAAACACGGCCCAATTCATAAAGAAAATGGGGGCCTTCTTTCCTGCAGAACAACACGACGCGCCTGATCCGGGTATTACGGGAATACGAGGCGCTTTTCAAACGTTAAACAACGAGGTCAGCTCCATCTCCTCTTCTGCAACGGCACAGGTGCAGTTCTGGACCAGCATATACAACCAAAGCCAGGGCGTAACTAACCAAATTCTCCAATCGATTGGCAAGTTCATCAGTCACATCGTTGCCAATCAAAAAAGTAATTAATCGAAAATAGCTGAGGCATTTTTATGATACAAAATTTTTTATATATGATCTATAGTGCAATGGCTAGAGACCAATCAAGCCTTTCACAAATGCAGATCGTCGATGGTAATACAGCCCTCCTATTCACAAAGATGGAAGAGCAGATTTATGCATTCCAAAACGGGCCCAAAGGACCGATGCAAAGTGCCCTGACTAAAATCACCGCCGCTGTAAACTCTTTTGCAAAGGCGAATACGAAAAGACGCCAGGAACTCTCCCAACAAATCACAATGTTGCAAGCAAAGTTCCAACAAGCTCAAACAACTGCGCAGAACGATGAGAGCCAAGCCGATGCTTTAGTACAAAATGCCCAAACTCAAACCGGCCAGGACAGCAGCAACTTGCAGCAAAAGGTAGGATTGGCCCAGACCCTCAACCAGATAACCTCGTATTTAAGTAATATTTTAGCTCAAACTTATTAAAATAATAAAATAACATCCATATTAATTATTATAAAAATAATTTAAGAGGAAATCATGACATCAATCAGCACCAAGCAAGAAATAGAACGGTTAGAATCACTATTAGCCACCCTTCAAGCAGAAAATACAGAAGGAGGGGGAAGCAGTCCCCTTTTGCCGGCTATTGTCCAGATCATGCAAATGCTCACCTCCCTTCAAGAAGACGGCAAAGTCACAACCCCCGCTATACACACAGAACCGACCCCGCATAGCTCTCCAAGTGATGGCCCAACGAATTCTCAAATGTGCAATGCATTAGCTGAGCTTGCAGGGGCGTTAACACAACTTCAAGTTCTAATCGGAAAATACGGCCAAGACAGAGAAAAGATGAACAATTCTAATATGCAAAACATGATCAAACAAGCGGAAAGTCAAATCGACCAAGCCCAAAAAGATTTGCGCAAAATTCAAGAGGCACAAAACCACCGCAGCTTCTGGGATATCTTTTTAAAAGTCGTGGCTGGAATCGTTGGCGCTATTTTCACAGCAGTTGCTTTAACAACAGGTCAATTTGCGTTAGCATTTGTGATCATGGCGCTGACTGTTGCTGCAGAAACTGGAGCATTTGACAAAGGAACAAAATTCGTTAGCGAAATGCTTCAATCCATGGGCATTCCCAAAGAAGAAGCAGATATCATCGCTAGCGTTTTAGTCATCCTCGTTACCATTATTGCAACAGTTGCAACTTGCGGTGCTGCGGCGCCAGAAGCTGCTGCCGCTGCGGCAGATTCTGCTATCGCAGAGACCGCTGCTGAAACTGCTCAACAAGTTATTCAAGGAGCAGCTACTACATTTTCTGAAGGGTTTCAATCCTCTACGCAAGCATTGAGAAATATCGCGGGCTCTATCAAGAACGCTATTTCTAAAATCCTACAATACAACCCCTTTAATAAGCTCTCAACAACAGCTAATTTGGGTATCCTAGCAGGTTCCCAAGCTGTTTCAGGTTCTAACTTTGCCCAGAACCTTGCTCTAGCAATTCCAGGCTTAAGCTCTAAAGAACGTGAAAAATTACAGAAACTTCTTGAAATCATCCTGAACATTATCTGTACAATTGCAACCGCTGGCTCTGGTGCAGGAGCAGCAGCTGGTGGAGTAGCAGCTTCAACAGGATCTAATTTTGGACAAGCTCTACGCGCAATGAATGTGGGAAGCCTTGGCTTCCAAACGCTTAGCGCAGCAGGAAGTATTAGGCTTGCTACTATCGATGCACAGATAGCGGAATTACAAGCTGCTTTAGGAAATCACAACGCAGGGCTGGCTCTTTTCCAAACCATGATGAAAATGATTGATAGTTCTTCTCAAAATAGCACCCAGTTTGTAACTAAGGTGGAGACTACCCATGCCCAAGGGCTAACTACCCTGCTGGCAGACCTGCCTAAGGCCGGTCAAGCATTAGCAAGAGTACTATCAGCTTAATATTAATAAACAAAAAAAAGGATTAAATTATCATGACAGTGCAAGTAAGCAATACTTCAGAAAATGACAGCTATGCTCTTGGAGGGTTTAACTACGGGGTGATCAGTGCTGGCCCGGCAGCAGAATTAGCGACCATCATGAACCTGCTGATTGACCTTTATCAAAAGTTGATGTCTCAATGGGCAAAGATGGCCAACACAGAATCCGAAGTTCAAGCACAAACGGGCCTGGCTTCGGCTCAAGCCCAAGCATATGGAGGCCAAGAGCAAGCAAGTGCAACGCGCTCCCAAGCTTGGCAAGAAGGAATTTCTGCGTGCGTTTCGGTAGCTCAAGTAGGGGTCCAGTTTGCAGCAACCAACTCACTGAGTAAACAAATGAGTGAAGAACAGACCGAGCTCGAGAATCTAAATAAGCTCAATGACACCGTCCAAACTAAAATGACCACCGGCGCTCAAGACATCGAAATGACCGAGCTTGGTGAAGGCAACCCCGTTCGTGATCCAAACGTTCTAGCTCGTATCAACGAGATGAAATCGGGCCGACTCACCTCTTCTCACACCCAAGGTACTACTGACAACGAAGCTATTAGTGCTGCTAAGACAAAAGAGCTTAAAGAAATCAAAAAACAACTTGACACTCAGATTAGCAGCAAGTACGAGTCGATCAGCGCTAAGAGTGGCCAAATGCAACAACGCATTACTTATACTCAAATGTTTAGCCAGACATCTAACGGAGTTGTCGGTGCAGCTTGTCACGGCGCTGCGGCTAATTACCAAGCAGAACAAGGCCAGGAACAAGGGATTTCAACCAATGCAAGTACAGCTTCGCAAATGGCTGGCAACGCACAAAGCCAAGCTTCCGGATATCTTGGCAAGTACTACGAGATGATCATGAACACGGTGTCTCAGTTCCGCGCTGGCGCTCAAGCTTATCCTCAAGGTTAATCTTCTCGTTTCCCTTTTTTTGACTCCTTTGTAGCCGCTGTCATTCTGGCAGCGGCTTTTTTCTCGACTTTCTACAATTGAAGGTCCTGGAGGATTTCAATGACATTCCTGAATGAACTGTGACAAATCAGAATC
>CAZOKX010000028.1:0-26030 GCA_964580785.1 uncultured bacterium | reverse complement strand
CCTCCATCTCCGTATAATCGCCATGAATGGTGCTCACATTTTCGACTAAGCTTGCCGGGTCGCTTTCTCTTGACCCTAAATACATGCTGCTAAGAGAGCTTTCTTTTGCAATTGCATTTTGAAAATAGAAGAGTCCTAACACCAGACCCAGTAAATACCGCACCACTTCTTGGCCCCCCTATCATCTCAAAGAAGTTCCTTGCGACTTTGAAACGATAGATAATACTGAAAACGAGCTTTCCGGATGAAGGAAAATTTGGAAATGTAGGATATGCTGGGAGCATTTCTTAAGATTCCTGATTCCCCTTGCTCTCTTATAGATTCTCCTATACCCTTGCAATCAGCTCAGGGAAAACTACCAAAGCATCCTATTCTAAATGGCAGAGAAAAGTGAAAAGGCAACCCCTAAAAAATTGCGCGATGCAAGAAAAAAGGGGCAGGTCGCAAAATCTCAAGATTTTCCTTCTGCATTCACTTTTGTCGTTTCGATCTCCGCGACAATGCTGACTGCAGGGCATCTCTATGAAATGCTTGCCGGATTTATCATCTCGCTGTTCCGAATGGCCAGCGGTAACTTCGATATGCAAAACCAAGCTGCTGGCATATTTTCACAAGCGATCATGATCATTTTCAACACAAGCATGCCAATTATGCTCATCACGACCTGCTTTGGGTTGCTTGTCAATGCGATGATTGTCGGACCGGTATTCTCTTTTGAGGCGATGAAACCCGACATCAAACGACTTAATCCCGTTTCTAATATCAAAAACATGTTTAAGTTCAAGACTGTGTTTGAATTGCTCAAATCGTTATTAAAAATTACCGGGGCAATTATCTTGATCTATTCTGTTGTTTGGTACCAAATCCCTGAGATCGTTGCGACCGCAGCGCTGCCTGTTTACGGTGCAGCTATGGTCTTTTATAATTTTTTGGTCAGTGTCATTATCCGAATTGGGATCTTTTTCGCCTTTATCGCCGTTCTTGACCTGGTTTTCCAAAGAAGGACATTCGCCAAAGAAATGATGATGGAAAAATT
Source organism: uncultured bacterium (assembly GCA_964580785.1). Classification (GTDB taxonomy): domain Bacteria; phylum Chlamydiota; class Chlamydiia; order Chlamydiales; family Rhabdochlamydiaceae; genus Acherontichlamydia. The sequence goes on along the minus strand of CAZOKX010000028.1, from coordinate 24,994 downwards.
TGAGATCAAACAGGAATATAAGGACACCGAAGGAGATCCCCACATTAAGAGCAAACGACGACACACTGCCCAGGAAATTGCTTACCAAGAAGGTCCAGCAGCAGCAAAGCGCGCAAGAGCGATCATTACCAACCCAATCCATATCGCTGTTGCAATCGCATACCACCCCGATACAGAACCTGCGCCCCGGATTGTAACGATGGGGAAAGGGACAATGGCGGATTTAATTATCAAAGTGGCCCAAGATAGTGGAGTTCCGATCATGCGGAATGTCACTTTAGCACAAACCCTTTTTGAAAAAGGGAAAATCAGCGATTATATACCTGAGGACACCTATCAAGCTGTTGCGGAGATTTTGAGATGGTTGGAAGGATTAGAATCTTTCGAGACATCAGGAGCGGAGATTTTTAAATGAAAAATTTTATTGATAGATTGGCACGATCACTCGGCGGTGATAAAGCACTTAGAATTATCACTCAATCGAGCGATATTATTCTAGCCATGTTCATCATCATTTTAATCATGATGATCATCATCCCTGTTTCACCAACTGTCATCGACAACCTAATCGCCCTTAACCTAACAATCTCTATTGGCCTGTTGATGGTCGCCCTTTACATTCCGAAAGCTGTCCACCTGTCCATGTTTCCCTCCCTTCTATTGATCACTACCCTGTTTCGCCTTGGGATTGAAATTTCAGCAACTCGCCAGATCCTCCTCCATGCTAATGCAGGCCATATCATCTATGCGTTCGGTAACTTCGTTGTCGGAGGTAACTTCGTCGTCGGGGGCATCATATTCTTGATTATCACGATTGTCCAGTTCATCGTTGTAACAAAAGGCGCAGAGCGGGTAGCCGAAGTTGCGGCCCGTTTTACATTAGATGCGATGCCAGGTAAACAAATGAGCATTGATGCCGACATGCGCAGCGGAGTGATCGATGCCAACCAAGCTCGGGAACTGCGCTTGGCGCTGACTAAAGAGAGCCAACTCTATGGAGCAATGGACGGCGCGATGAAGTTCGTTAAAGGGGACGTTATCGCCGGTATCGTGATCGCCGTCATTAACATCGTTGGGGGCTTGATTATCGGTATCTGGATGCACAATATGACAGCCTTGCAATCAGCCCAGATTTATACCCTCCTTTCTATTGGAGGCGGCCTCATTGCACAGATCCCCTCGCTTCTGATCTCTTTGACAGCCGGTATTGTCACTACGCGCGTTTCTTCCGATAAAGCAGATTCCCACTTAGGCAAAGAGATTTCTCAACAGCTTTTGAATCAGCCTAAGGCGATTCTGCTTGCATCAGGGGTCCTCTTTTTAATGGGATTTATTAAAGGATTTCCTTCTCTGATTTTCTTTGTCCTTGCTGTCCTTATGGCAACAATCGGCAGTGTCGTATGGTACAACTCCAAAAGAGCGGCAGCAAAGGGATCCGCGGGTATCACATCTGCAAAAGTTGACACAGAGGTAGCAGGCCACGCCGTTATTCGAGGGGGGGTAGATGACTATGCTCTTACTTTGCCTGTCATCCTCGAGCTAGGTAAAAGTCTATCTAACGCCATCCGTAAGGACAAACAAGGGCAAACATTTATCGAGGATATGATTCCGAAAATGCGCCATGCTCTCTATCAAGATCTAGGCGTCCGTTTTCCAGGGGTCCACGTCCGGACAGACTCTCCAACTTTAGAAAACGATGAGTATTCGATCTTTTTGAACGAGGTGCCTATCGTCCGCGGCAAAATCTTTGAGACTGCCCTGCTTACAACAGAAAATGCAGAAACGCTTCGCCGTTATAACATTCCGTTTACCACGACGAAAAATACGATCGGCCAACCATCCGTTTGGGTCGATAGAAAATTTCAAGAAATTTTGCAAAAGGCAGGGATCAAGTTCTGGAAACCCCTAGATGTGATCATCCTCCACCTTTCCTATTTCTACCGCCAACATGCTGCTGACTTCATTGGCATCCAAGAAGTTAGAGGGATTTTTGAGTTCGTCGAAAAATCCTATCCTGATCTTGTCAAAGAGGTGACCCGCCTTGTGCCGCTGCAGAAGTTGACCGAGATCTTTAAGCGTCTGGTCCAAGAGCAGATTTCGATCAAAGACCTCCGGACGATCTTAGAGGCCCTTTCTGAATGGGCGCAAACGGAAAAAGACACCGTATTGCTTACAGAATATGTCCGCTCATCGCTAAAGCGCTATATCAGCTACAAATATTCTCAAGGCCAGTCGGTCCTCTCCGTCTATCTTCTCGATCCTGAGATCGAGGATATGGTCCGAGGAGCGATTAAACAGACATCAGCTGGATCTTATCTTGCACTTGACCCCGACTCTGTCCAACTGATCCTCCATTCCGCTAGATCCACGGTTGTCCCAACGCCTGTCGGCGGCCAGCCCCCAGTGATGTTGACTGCAATCGACGTCAGACGCTTTGTGCGGAAGCTAATTGAAGGAGAATTCCCTGACATGGCAGTTGTCTCCTATCAAGAGATTGTACCAGAAATCCGGATTCAACCATTAGGTCGGATCCAACTATCTTAAATGAGTAGCCTATGTCCGATGATTTCTCTGCATCGCCAATCTACCCAAACCTCGACTCGAGCAAGGCGCAGCAGGCAGCTATGCAGCGCGCTGCTGTGGGGATTGCTATTGCCCAAGAAGAGAGCTCTGAAAACTTCCAAGAATGGGTCGACGAAGGAACCTTTAACCCCGTCTTAATGGCTCGACGGTTTGAAACCCTTGAGCTAAAAGCCAGGAGGAAAAGCAAGGAAGACGAAACAGAAAAAGCAGAGAGAAAAGAGGAACAGGTCGTCGAAGTCCAGCGCCTTGAAGAGGTAAGCGAACAGTATTCCCGAGAAAATCCTGAGCTGCAAACACGGAGCCTTCTCTTGCTCCGCGCCAGAATTTCAGATAGCGACTCTAAGGAAGATATTCTCCGAAAAGTCCTTGAACTCTATCCCGACTATTCCTTAGCTGATGAAGCTCTAGATTTTCTGCTTGAAACAACCAAAGGGGATCTCTCAGAAAAAGTCAAACAGGCTAAAGAAGAGCTCAATGCGATGCATGGGCGGGAGATCCGCGCTGGAAGAAACATTGGAGAACAGGCCCGCGAATTTTCCAAACAAGGCTTAGGATCTCCAACAGCATTAAGAGATCTTTATCGCGACATTACCGGAAATCCGCGTGATCCACAAAGCCTGTTTGCTGAGCTTTCTAATAAGTTCAACTTTGATCGGATGCGTACGGTGATCGATTTTATCCTCCATTCATTGGGCAACGATTTAAAATCCAGGGGCCCATCGATCGATCGGGGAGAACTCCACCGCTTGATGTCTCAGGGAAGGTCGATGCAAGCGATCCTTGGAATCTACCGCTACTTTAAATCAAGGATGAACCTGATTACAAATGCTTTTGAAAGACAGGGGCTCCGGCTCCCCTTGAGGATCACCTATGAGCTTCTTGCAAAACTTTTTGTGAAGTTCCTCCAAGAGCGCTACCCTTCTGCAGAAAAAGTACTCCAAATGGCCCAGCATTTAGGTCTTTTGGAAGAGCTCTTAGGTCAAGTGATCATCTATACGCAAATGCGAGATGCCGTCCGCCACATCGCTCCAAGGCTATTTAAGTCGGAGCAGCACCGGCAAGATGTCCTATCTACTTTCATCGATACAATCGAAGACCTCGATGATAAGATCGAGGAAGAAGGTGAGAAAGAGGACGAACAAAAGCAAGACCAGAGCAGCGGTCAAGAAAACGAAAAAGAAAAGAAGTAGTAATATATGGATCGGTTTGAAGAGATTCTTGGTGAATTTGGAAAGTTGGTCGGTGCCCCTCTGCATCCTGACAAACGAGGAGCTTGCAAGCTCAGTGTGAATAATATCCTGCATATCCAAATCGAAATGCAGCCCGAAAAAGAAAGACTTCTTCTAGCTTGCATGATCTGCGAGATCCCTCCAGGAAAATTCCGCGAGAATATCCTCAAAGATGGGCTGAGGACCAACTGGCCTTATCCCTTGCATGGAACCCTTTCCTATTCTGAAAAAAACAACAAGCTCTGCCTCTTTGAATACCTCTCTCTAGAGAACTTCACCCCTCAAAAACTCCTCGACAATTTGAAAGCCTTTATCGCCAAAGCAGATAGCTGGCGCGTCGGCATAGAACAAGGACAGACAGGCGCTTTGATTCCTTCGGTTAAAAAGGGAGAATCGAAAACTTTTGGCCTCCAGAACTGAGATCTATATTAGATGGAAGAACTCAAAAAACACCTCTTAGAATCGATTACAGGTCCCATTTGGAAAAAAATCGGGTTAGCTCACCACCATGGAATCAATATCTCCCTTTCCTCACTACATAGCGAAAACAGCTCCGGCATAGGTGAGTTCTATGACTTGATCCCGATCATCGACTGGTGCAAAAAAATCGGCCTCGATGTCATCCAACTGCTTCCCCTCAATAACACAGAAGAAGACACGAGCCCATATAATGCAATCTCGTCATGCGCAATCAACTCTGTCTATCTTTCGCTTCATCAGCTGCCCTATTTGGATTCAGCCTCTAATCAAAAGAAAAAACTAAAAGACTTCGTTAATCTGACCAAGCTCCAGCGAGTTTCTTATCAAGATGTCTTTGTCCAAAAGCTCATTTGGCTTCATGCCTACTTTGAGGAGGTCGGGGAGACTCTGACCAAAACCCAAGAATTTCAAGATTACGTCTCTTCTAATCCTTGGGTTAAATCTTATGCTCTATTTCGCACTCTTAAAGACGTATTTGGAAGGACCCCTTGGACTGCCTGGCCGAATGAAGTTAAGTCTTTCTCCGAAAAAAAGTACAAAGAACTGATCAAAGTCTATTGGCCAAAGATCACCTTCTACATTACGCTGCAGTATCTATGCTACCTTCAGTTAAGGTATATCAGGAAGTACGCAACTGAACAGGGTGTCCTGCTGATGGGAGACATCCCGATCCTCTTAAGCCCAGACAGTGCTGATGTCTGGCAATATCCTGAATATTTCGACATCAATCTCTCCGCCGGCGCGCCTCCAGATCGTTATAATCAAGAAGGACAGTATTGGGGGTTCCCACTCTATCGATGGGATATCATGAGAAAGAATCAGTTCTCTTGGTGGAAACAACGCCTTGGCTACGCTGCCAACTTCTATGATATCTACCGAATCGACCATGTCATCGGTTTTTTTAGAATTTGGACCATTCCTATCGGCCATCCAAGCAAAGAAGGGTATTTCCTTCCTTCGAACGAACATCACTGGGAACCTCTGGGAAGAGAGCTCCTTAAAATGCTTATTGCCTCTTCACCCATGCTTCCGATCGGCGAAGATCTTGGCACGGTTCCCAAAATAGTCCGCCCCGTTTTAGAAGAAATGGGCATTTGCGGGACAAAAGTGATGCGATGGACGCGCAAATGGGACCAAGACGAAAGTTTTATTCCTATCCAACATTATCCACCCGTTAGCTTAACCACAGTTTCGACGCACGACTCCCCTACCCTGCAGCAATGGTGGAAGATGTGCCCTGACGAGGCCAATCGCTTTGCCCAGTTCAAGCAATGGGAATACCAGCCTGAGCTCTCGATAAGCCAGCGCAAAGAGATTCTTTGGGAAAGTCACCATACATCCAGCCGCTTTCATATTAATCTCCTTCAAGAATACTTGGCCCTTTACCCTGAACTGGTCTGGCCAGATCCAGATGACGAACGGATTAATATTCCCGGCAACGTCCTTCCTTCTAACTGGACCTACCGTTTCCGCCCTTCCGTTGAAGAGATCATCGCCCACGAAGGCCTTGCTCAGGCCATTAAAAAGATCGTGACCAGCTCTTCGCAGGAAACGAAACAGTAATCCAATAACAATCAAGATGCTTGTATGCTGCACACCACAGTTTTTTCAACTCTTCTGCTCACTGCTTCCTTAGCAATTCTTTCCTTACCTCTGCATGCGCACAAAAAAATGAAGTTTGAAGAGCGAGAAAGGTTAACTTCCTCACAGACAGCCCAGCTTTTCCTCAAATCCCTATTCAACACCTTAGATCCTCTTTCGATCTCCGAAAACCTGACCTTCTACGAGCTTTATCCCGATACTGCGGAAGGAAAAGCGGCGTTAAAACGGGGTTGGGAGTTGCTTGGAGGAGGCACATTTCCGTCCCATGTTGCCCACTTGATGCTCCCCCACTTCGAGCTCAATGGCATTATCGCCCTAGTTAACCGGCAGCCTTTCGATCCTCCTGTCAAGCTAACAGAAGAACAACTGAACCTCATTGATAAAATGGGGGCCCGGTTATCCAACCGGAAGTTGAAAGGGGCCTCTATCTGGTCTAAAAGTGAGGTGCTGGCTTTGCCTCCCGAAGAGATCGACCTAGCTCGAGGACTTCTGGTCGATCAGTTTGAAGGATCTAACGCGCTCAATGATGAAGTGCGCCAATACGAGGCTAGCCTCGATTTGATGGCTCTGCAAATACTAGCTCGCCTGGCCCCAGATGCAACCCATGAAGATAAACTTCGCGAAATCAATCAGTTTGTCTTCCATGAGATGCAATTTCGCTTTCCTCCCCACTCAATCTACGCTAAGGATATCGACCTCTACACATTCCTCCCTTCAGTTATTGACAGCCGCCAAGGAGTTTGCTTGGGTGTTTCGATCCTCTACTTGTGCTTGGGGCAACGGCTCGATCTTCCTTTAGAGATCATCACTCCCCCCGGCCACATCTATGTCCGCTACAAAACAAAAGAAAAAATTATCAATATTGAGACGACAGCTCGAGGCATTAGTCTCGCGTCAGAGGTCTATCTCGGAATCAACACGCGCAAGCTCCAGGAGAGAAATATTAAGGAAGTCATCGGTATGGCTTTTTTCAACCAAGCCTCAGTTTCCTGGTCGCGCGGCGACCATGAGGCCACCGTGACCCTTTATGAAAAAGCCCTTCCTTACATGAAAGACGATCCTCTTCTTAAAATGTTCTTGGGATTTAACTATCTGTTCATAGGTAAAACAACGCAAGGAGCCAAACTTCTCAAAGAGATCAAAGGGGTGACGTTTGAAGAAGCCGTATCTCCTGAATCGATTCCTGAGGATTATCTGAACGGAAAAGTGAACGCGGAAGGAATCAAGGCCGTCTTTATGCCAGTGGATGAAACCCGAGAATCGGTCATAAAAAAGCAAAAAGAGCTCGAGGAGATCATCAGACGCTACCCTTCCTACCGCGCAGGACTTCTCCAGCTTGCAACAACCTGGCTCCAATTAGGCAGGGGCAGTGAAGCCATGGAAATCCTCCAACGGCTCCATCGTCTAGACCCGAACAATGCAACTGTCGAGTATTATCTATCGACCATCGCAGCAGGGCGTCTGGATTACCATCTTGCTTGGTCCCATCTTCAGAAAGCTGAACTTCTTGTTCAAGAAAGGAACCACCAACCAAAGGCGCTACTTGAATTAAAAGCTCGGCTCCGTAGAGTGTGTCCTGAGCCATAAAATTATCTTGAATATTTATTTATCTTCAACTAGAGAAGGTAGAAAACAAGGATACAAGAATGACTAAAAATTTTCTCATTGTTTCAGCTATTGCAGCTTTGCTTATCCAAACAACTCCTTCTTTTGCCCTCATCTTACTCGATGAGGTTATGAGTAAAGATGTCCAGCAACAAACGGGCGTTTATAACCTATCACACCTTCAGAAAGCTGCCCTAGAAAATTGGCTCAATGCAAATTTTGAAGTTAAAACATCAAAGGTTAAACAAACAACTCCTGAAGTCATGCTATCGATCAATATCGAAGGGGGAAGGAAGCTGCAACTCTCTGACAACACCCTTTGGGAAATCGACCCAAACGACGTTTCTCAATCCTCCGTATGGATCACGCCTTTTCCGATACGGATCGTCCCAAGCGACAGCGCAGAATATCCTTTTTTGCTTGTGAACAAAACATCTGGAGTCTCTGTCAAAGCCCGCAAAGTGATCCCCGGATTACAACCTATGCCAACAACGCCTAACCAGCCGGCAACTGAGGAACAGGGTTAGAGAACCTATTTCTTCTAGAAGGAGTCTGATCTCGAGATTGACTGGAAGATCTCTGAACGCTTATACTTTGTTGTGAATTTCCGGTTACAAGGAAAGGTTTTTATGACTCCACAATTCACTGAAAAAGTTAGCGAAGCTCTAGAAAAGGCTCTTAGTTACGCCCAAGGACATCACCATACAGAAGTGGGGGAAAACCATCTTCTTTTAGGTTTCTTAGAAGATCCTCAAGGGTATTTTTCAACAGTGTCCGTTTCACTTGACCTCAATGTAACGACCCTAGCACAGCTGACCAAAGCAGCTCTTGAAAAAGTTCCTACTTTTTCTGGAGGCCCTCAAGTTCCTAGGATTTCCTCCCAATTGAATAATCAGATAACAGAGGCGCAAGCGGTCGCTAAAAAATGGAATGACACCCATTTAAGCAGCGATCATTTTTTCTACGTATTCTGGAAGTCGGGAGGAGAACCTTTTGCCAGCTGGAAAAAATCTTCGCGACTTTCTCTTAACGATGTGGAAAAAAAGATCAAACATATTCGAGGAAAAAAACATATGGACTCTTCCACTGCAGAGGCCAGTATCCAAGCTTTATCCAAATATTGCCGTAATCTTACCACGCTTGCCAAAGAAGGCAAACTTGATCCGGTCATCGGCCGTGATGAAGAGATCCGCCGAACAATGCAAGTCTTAAGCCGCCGCACTAAAAACAACCCCCTTCTTATCGGAGAGCCCGGCGTTGGAAAAACAGCAATTGCAGAAGGTCTTGCCCTTCGGATTGTTCAGGGGGATGTCCCCGATTCCCTCAAAGATAAACAACTCTTCGTGCTTGATATGGGCAGCCTCATTGCAGGAACGAAATACCGAGGAGAATTTGAAGAGAGATTAAAAGGAATCCTGGAAGAGATTGAAGAAGGCGCAGGCAATATGCTGCTTTTCATCGATGAAGTTCACACGCTTGTAGGGGCTGGAGCTGCCGAAGGAGCTATGGATGCCGCCAACCTTCTTAAGCCAGCCTTAGCCCGAGGAACACTGCATTGCATCGGCGCAACAACTCTCAATGAATACCAAAAATACATCGAAAAAGACGCTGCCCTAGAGCGCCGTTTTCAAACTATCTTTATCCAAGAACCCTCCGTCGACGACACCATTGCAATTTTAAGGGGCCTGCGAGAGCGTTATGAGATTTTTCATGGCGTCCACATTACAGAAAGCGCCTTGCACGCTGCCGTCTTTCTTTCTAACCGTTACATCACCGATCGTCGCCTTCCCGATAAAGCAATCGACCTAATCGATGAAGCTGCGAGTATGATCCGCATGCAGATCGGAAGCCTTCCTCTTTCTATCGACATCAAGGAACGGGAGCTTTCCAGCATAATCGTCAAACAAGAGGCCCTGAAACGGGAAGATTCTCCGAGCTCTTTAGGAGAAGCGGAAAAACTCGAAGGACAAACTGCAAAAATTAAAGAAGATCTTGCCGTCCTGCGCGAGCAGTGGAATCAAGAAAAAAAACTGATCCAATCTCTTAAAGAAAAGAAAAACTCCCTGGAAACTCTCCGTTTCCAAGAAGAAGAAGCTGAACGCGCTGCTGATTACAACAAAGTTGCGCAGCTGCGCTATAACGCCATCCCTAAAATGAAAAAAGAGCTGGAAGAGGCCCAAAAAACTCTAAATGAAAAGCCCAACCGACTCCTTCAAGAAGAAGTCGATGAGCCTCTCATCGCCCAAATTGTTGCTAAATGGACTGGCATCCCGATTAATAAGATGCTGGGGGGAGAAGCAGAAAAGCTTCTGCATCTTGAAAAGATCCTTTCAGAGCGGGTCGTCGGCCAACCTTTTGCCATCCAAGCAGTCAGTGAAGCCATCCGCAGATCCCGCGCCGGCCTTAACGACCCCTCCCGCCCAACCGGCGTCTTTCTTTTCATCGGTCCGACAGGCGTTGGAAAAACAGAGCTTGCCAAAGCTCTTGCCGACCAGCTCTTTAACCAAGAAGAAGCCATCATCCGCATCGACATGTCAGAATACATGGAGAAGCATAGCGTTGCTAAGCTGATTGGATCTCCTCCTGGTTATATCGGCTATGAAGAAGGTGGACAGCTTACTGAAGCGCTCCGCAGAAGGCCTTACGCGGTCGTCCTCTTTGATGAGATCGAAAAAGCACACCACGACGTTTTCAATATCCTACTTCAGATTTTTGACGATGGCAGAATTACGGACAGTAAAGGCCGCATGGTCAACTGCAAAAACGCTCTTTTCATTATGACATCTAATTTAGGATCTGAGCAGCTTCTCGAAAAAATCTCCACCCATCCTCAAGAATGGACTAAAGACGCTGTTTATAGCATCGTTGAGCCGACCCTCAAAGCCCACTTCCGGCCAGAGTTCTTAAACCGTCTTGACGACATCCTCCCCTTCCTTCCGCTTCGTGAGCGCGACATGGAAAAGATCGTTTTCCTCCAACTGAAACGGACAGAAAAACGCTTACTCGAGAGGAGCATCGGCTTTGAATGGGACAAAGCGGTCTTACACTACTTTGCTCAAAAAGGATATGATCCGTTTTACGGAGCACGCCCTTTAAAGCGACTGATCCAGCAAGAAGTGGTGAATGTCCTCTCCACAGCCCTTCTCAAAGGAGAGATCAAAAATGAACAAACCATCCTTTTATTCCTCGAAAAAAATAAAGAAGGAGAAGAGACCATTTCTTTTAAACCTAAAGAGAAATCGAAATGAGCCGATTTGCGCGAACCGGATTGCAGCTTTTCTTACTCATCGGATGCGCAATCGGGCTCTATTTTTTTGCAGAAAGCCAAACAAAGGGGTTCCGCTACTATCATCTCATTTCTAACCTGCCCAACGAACCTCTCTGGGAGGTTCCTCCGCTTAGCGATGACGAGATGGCCAACATCAACCACTTGCTCGAACAACCCTTTACCCTTATAGGATCAGGGGGCTGGTGCCACGCGTTCCTTGGCCAAGATCAAAAGACGGTTATCAAATTTTTTAAACACAGCCATCTCTACCCTCAAAATATCCTAAACGACTTCTCATTAAAAAAACTTCTTTTAAGAAGCCCCCCCGATAATTACCTTCCTTACTATTTTCACCCTTTCAACTTCACAAGCTGCGTTTTAATGTACACCAAATTCAAAAAACAATCGGGGATCCAGTATATCCACATCAATAAAACAGAAGGAATTCATCCGATAGCCACTCTTTATGATAACATCGGGATTCGGTACACCATTGACCTCAATAAGACCGAATTTATCGTCCAACACCGAGCAGAGCTAATTTTTTCCCATATCCAGAAGCTCGTTAAACAGAAAAATATCGCTGGCGCAAAGGAGGCGATCAACAGCATGCTCGAATGCATCCTGACCATCTATAAGCACGGGATCCGAGATACCGACCAGGCCCTGCGCGGCAATTTTGGCTACGTTGGAGACCACCCCGTGACTATCGACTTGAGCTCCTGGGTACCTGATGAAACGATGAAAATGCCCGGCAATTACAAAAAAGAAATTGTAGTTAAGACGCGCAGATTAAGCCGTTGGTTGAATAAGTATCACCCAGAACTCTACAACCACCTCGAAGATCGCCTTAGCGAAATCATAGAGAAAGGTTAAAGCTTTTCAAACTCTACAGTTTTTGTTTCATATTGGATCTGATCGCAGTGAATAGATGATCTCTTATCAAAAATTCATGCTGGGATAGTCAATAGTCTCTAACCTCTGAAGAGCTCTTTGAACTGAGATTGGAGCGAAGCAGGGACAACTTCTTCGATCCCTGTCTTATCGTACATCAGAAAATAGGTGCATGCGATCATGATCCCGAATGTCGGGCTAAAGAGGGTGATCAATAACGATAAGCCGCAAACGAGCGCCCGCTTGATTGTCAGCCACATCCGCGCGTTCAAATCATTGAGAAATGAAACTTTAGATAATAGCGCTAATCTCAATACTCCGCTCATAACAAATAAAGCTGCAGCATAGAAAAACCAGAGGATATCCGCTATAAGCAACAATAAAAAGAAAAGGCGGGCTGTGAGAGAAGAAAAAAAGCGGTCTCTTTGGGTGAGCCGAGTCTGATGGATAGCAGCCTGGGGCTCCTCGCCCTTTGCAGCCTCTTCATTTAGGAATTCTGGGGAGCCCCCCCCTTTTTCCATATCATTTCTATCGTAGTCAAAGATGTCGTAGATTGCCATCGAAAACCCTATTTTCTGTGCTTAACTTTATTAAATCCATTCAATGCAGCGATTCGATACCCTTCCGCATAAGTAGGATAATTGAACACCTGATCAATAAAATAATCGATGCGCGCATTAAAGCTCATTGCAACCTGTCCGATATGAATCACCTCAGTAGCTGCACGACCGATGATATGGATTCCTAATATCTCCAAGGTATCGGCATGAAAGAGGATTTTGAACATTCCGGGATCATTGCCAGAAATCTGATTGCGGGCAATCTCATAGTAATAGGCCCGTCCAATTTCATAACGAAACCCTAATTCTTTAAGCTGTTCTTCAGTATAGCCGCATGAAGAAATTTCTGGAATAGTATAAATTCCGATCGGATAAAATGTTGGAAAGTGGTGAGTTTGCGCGCCAAAAGCATGGCGTGCAGCAAGCCTCCCTTGCTCCATGCTTGTTGAAGCAAGGGCCGGCGCTCCGATCACATCACCTGCAGCATAAATATTAGGAACAACAGTCTGAAACAGCGCGTTGACAGGAACATATCCAGACTTATCGACTGCAATGCCCACATTCTCTACTTGCAATTTTTCGACATTTGCTTCTCGTCCTAGCGCATATAAGACCATTTCAGAGCGAAGCATTGTCCCATCTTTGCAACGCACCTCGACCTCTTCTTTGCGGCGCACAATCTTGTCAGGTTCTTTATTGCCCATTACCTTCAAGCCGATTGTGTTGAGAGCCTTTTGCAAATGCAGTCCAATCTCATGGTCTAAAAGAGGGAGCAAATGATCCCTTTTATCGATAACGGTCACTTCCGTACCCAGAGCTGCAAAAAAACTAGCGTACTCGGAACCAATAATACCGCCGCCAAGAACAATAAGCGTTTTTGGAAGATGGTCAATGGTGAGCAATCTTGTCGAGTCGAGGATCCTTTCATGATCAAAAGGGACGTGGATCGGATTGCGCGGTTTAGATCCTGTTGCAATCAGAAAATAATCCGCTGTAATGCGAAAAGAAGCATGTTGATGATCATCTAAAATAACAACATGGTTTTTATCCTCGAACCGGGCTGCGCCATAGATCAGGCGAATCTTATTCTTTTCGAACTGCCGATTGAGCATCTTCCATTGTTCGTCAAGCACCTTATGCAACCGAAAGTTCAAGTCGTTAATCGAAACTTCCCGCATCATCCGGTTTTGTCCATAAAAGCTCCTCTCATAGAACCCTGTTAAATCGATGATTGCTTCGCGCAGCGACTTAGATGGGATCGTTCCTGAATTGAGCGAGGCCCCTCCAGGAGAGGAATCCTTTTCAATAATAACGACATTTTTGCCAAGCTTTGCAGCTTGAATTGCAGCTTTCTGTCCAGACGGCCCAGAACCGATTACAACATAATCCGCATAGAGTTCTTCCACGATATGCTCCCAACGCCTAAAATTTTAACTTACACGAGGGCACTTCAAAAGTCCAGCCCCAGAAAAATGAGTCGAGAATGTAAATCAAGGATTGATTCAGACAGGCCCATAGACTACCTTAATTCTCTTGTTCAATAAGAGTTGAGATGCTAAGATCCTCCCATTATGTAGATAAAAATTGGAGTGAGAGCCCATGTCTAAACGTTGTCAAGTGACTGGAAAAGTCCCTGTTCGCGGAAACAGCTACGCCCTCCGTGGTATTGCAAAGAAGAAAAAAGGGGTCGGCCTTAAAGTAACCGGCATTAAAAAACGTCGTTTCCAACCTAACCTCGTGAAAAAACGGTTCTGGTTTTCTCAAGAAAACCGCTTCATCACCCTCCGTCTAAGCACAAACGCAATGCGCACAATCGACAAAGTGGGGCTTCCTGCGGTTGTCCGCGAAATGCGTGCTAAGGGAGAGCGCGTTTAATTTGTTCTTTTATAAGCTGGCAACTCTGCTTAAACACAAGCAAAAGTTGCCACTTGAGATAAAAGGCTATCTCCGGAGGGTCTTCCTATCAGCTTTAGTCCTTGCATTTGTGTGGCTTTTCTTTGTTTCAATCAATCCTTCCCTTCCAACTCCCTGTTCGCCTGTCCATTTTTATTCTAATCAAACCCGCCAAGACATTAAACTCCTGTTTTGCTCCGCCATCCGAAAAGCAAAAAAATCTATTGATATGCATATGTATGGGATCACCGATCCAGATGTGATCTCTGTGTTGAGAAAAAAGGCCTCTGAAGGGATCCCCATCTCCATCGAATATGATAAAAAAGCCTCTTCGCTAAAGCTTCTTAAAACCCTGCCCCCAACAGTCCAACTCCACCCAAGTTCCTTGAAAGGGCTCATGCACCGTAAAATCCTCATCATTGACGAAGCTACTCTTCTTCTTGGCTCAGCTAATCTGACCACAGCCTCGCTAATGCATCACGACAATCTTGTCGTTGGAATATATAGCCCCCCTCTTGCTGCCTTTTTGCACCACCCAACCGCCCCCTTCTTCTCTTTCACAGTCAATGAGCTGCAAGGAGAAATTTGGCTATTGCCAGACAAAAAGCTCAAAGCTTTAAGCAAGCTCATTTCCACAGTTCATGCAGCTAAAAAGACCATTAAAATTGCGATGTTCACATTAACCCATCCGGAAATTGCGGACGCTTTGATTGCAGCAAAGCAGCGCGGTGTCCATGTGGAAGTAGCCATTGATTACTATACAGCTAAGGGCGCTAGCGAAAAATGCATTGCACAGCTTGAAACTGCTGGGATCGAGATCCTGCTCAGCCAAGGCAAAGAACTTTTGCACCACAAATGGGCCCTCTTCGATGATCATCTCCTCATCATGGGCTCAGCGAATTGGACAAAGGCGGCTTTTCAAAAAAATGATGATTTTTTGATTTTTTTCTCCAGGCTTAACGATTCACAGATTAATTTTTTAAAAAAAATATGGAAAAACATCTCATTAGAATCCTGTTAATTAAATTAGATTTCTGTTACAAATAATTTATAAAACACTGTTTACCTATGGACTTCTTCGCACAGCTCTTATCGACGGCCTTTGCCCTCTTTTTATTGATGGACCCGATCGGCAACGTCCCTATTTTTATCTCTGTTCTTAAAGAGATCGATCCCAAGCGACACCAATACATTATTTTTCGGGAGCTGGTTTTTGCGCTTATCATTATCGTCAGCTTTCATTTCCTTGGCGACGTCCTCTTGGAATTCCTCCATGTCGAACAAGCAACCCTTCTCATTTCGGGAGGGATCATCCTCTTCATCATCGCCATCAAAATGATTTTTCCAGGCAAGCGGGACCCCGATGTCGACGCCACTCCGGACAAAGAACCTTTTGTTGTTCCTCTTGCCATTCCCCTCGTAGCAGGACCGGCGGTTCTTGCAGCCGTTATTCTCTATTCTCATCAACAACACAATGAATGGATCACTGTCGGCGCAATTGTCTTAGCATGGATCGCCTCGACCATCATCCTGCTTAGCGCTAGCTACCTCAAGAGGCTCTTGGGATGGCGGGGCCTTGTCGCCTGCGAGCGACTCATGGGCCTTCTCCTGATCTTAATCTCTGTCCAGATGTTCTTAGGTGGCATCGTCCTCTTTTTTAACCCTCAAGCTACATTTACCCAACAATAATGTGTGGCGATGAAGACGGTAGATGCAAATCCAACGACAGTGATGAATTATAAGCTAGTCCTTTCCTATCGGGGCTCCAATTACAAGGGATGGCAAAAGACTTCTCTTGGGAACAGCATTGAAGAAATGCTTGAGAAATCTATTTTTCAGGTCCACAGGAAACGCGTTCGCCTCCAAGCAGCAAGCCGCACCGATGCCGGAGTCCATGCTGAGGGACAAGTCGTTAATTTTTTGACAGATACTCCGATCTTAAATGCCCGCCGTTTCCTCCATGGATTGAACGGCACGCTTCCTCAAGAGATCCGCATCCTTTCTATCGAAGCCATGCCCACCCACTTCCACCCCACGACAGACGCCATCGGGAAACACTATATTTATTGGATCTGCAATGACGGAGTCCAGCTCCCTTTCTACCGCCACCTTTCCTGGCATTTTCCTTACCCTCTTAACATTGACCTTATGAAGAGGGAGGCTCAGCATCTGCTTGGCACCCACGACTTTTCCTCCTTTTGCAATGAAAGGTCCCTTTGGACAAGGAACCCTGTATGCACAATCGATGCGATCAATATTTTTTTACACGAGGGAAATCGGTTATCGATCTCCTTTAAAGGCAACCATTTCCTATATAAAATGGTCCGCAATCTTGCAGGGACCCTTGTCTATGCGGGGTGTGGCAAAATTCCACCTCGGGCAATCCGGTCAATCCTAGAAAATAGGTCCAGGACCCTTGCTGGGGTCACGGCTCCAGCTCATGGACTCTTTTTAAAAGAAGTTTTCTATCCTTCTATGGCCGAGTAAATTTGTAACAGTTCAGATACCCCCTCCTCCGTCGTGGGCATCTGAAAAAAATCTAAAAAAAATAGATCGCGGTAAATTTTTTTGTTTTCTTTAAAATGGCATCAGATTTTTTAAAAAATTAAATCGCTTATAGTCAATAGCATATATTGGATTTGTAAAAAAATCGAACTGGATTTGAAGTCATCGAACTTAGGATATTAAAAAAAAAATGAACTTCTCTTATTTTAAAATAAATTAGATTAATGTTGATAAAATTAAATCAATTGTTATAAAATTCTAATAAAAGTTAAATAGTATTAAATTAATTCAAAGGATTTGAATGTCAATTTCTCCTACCTCAATTGGTTCAAATATAGCAATTCATTTAAATAGGTTCAGCTCTTGCGTACCGGTACTCAGCTCCATAACAGGTGTTGTTGATCTAGTCGTAAAAGCTGCTCTTTTAAAAAATCATTGTTCGCCAAGTAATGAATATCTAAGCTATATTGAAAAAAAATCTTGGAAAATCTGCGCGCTTCAATGCCTTCCTATTGCAGGAAATCTGTACGCGTTCATTTCATTCTTAACCTTATTCTTACAGGAGAGAGAACGGCCGCAAATGCACCGCCTGCTTAGCGACTCCACCTCTACCCTCGAAGGTTCTGCCCCCCAAAGGGGATCTTGCGACGAACTCGATCAACCTGTCCCGCATCCTGAAAACCTTCCAATCTGCCTATTCCCCGATGATGAATCCTCCGTCTCAAGGAAGTCTTATGACGAACTCGATCAAGATGTCCCGTATCCTGATGAAGCCCTTCCAATCTCGCTCTTCCTAGATGATGCCCCCCTCGCCTCAAGAGAATCTTCAGACAAACTCTATCAAGATGTCCCGGCTTCTGATAAAGCCCCTCCAGTCTCACCCCCCATCGATAATCAAGCATTGATCCCCTCTACTAGGCAGGATGAATCACGGGGTTCTATTTTAAAAGCTAGAAATGATGTGCTTCAGCGGCTGCCAAGAGGAACCATTCAGGAACAAGCCCTAGCTTCAGCGCTTAAGTGTGCTCGTGAACAGATCAGAACGCCTGGTATCTGGCGTGAAGGCGGGCGAATTAGGGATAAGAGGAAAAATTTAGCTCAAATCAACAGACGAATTTTGCCCCGAGTTCCCAAGTTTACCGACGTTATACAGGCAACGGATGTAGCAAAAGTGCTGATTGGGGCTGCTGATGACAAAAGCACACTCTCTCTCTTACAGCATACGCTTTCTTTTAATCAGTTTATTACTCTATCGGAAAAAGCTGGAAAAAAGGAGTTAACTATTGGGGAATTAGATGCAGTATTAAAAGAGGTATTCGGGGGCAATGAAAGAATGCTTATTACATTCAAAGCATTTTTGGTTATTCTAAAAGAGACGAGCGAACATGCTGACGTCAATCGGATGGGCATAAACAATCTCGCCATTTGCCCTTTGAACACATTACTACAACGCAATATTACCGATCCTTCTAACCTTTTTAATTCGCAAAACCCTTTTTTAGCTGCGTTCTTGATTGAAAATGCAGACGGACTACTTGTCGATGTCTAAAGAGAATTAGAGTCTTTTCAACTCGGCTTGTTTGTTAAACCCAAAACTCTGGTTAGAAACGATTAAAACTTTTATTGGCAATAATTTTAATTTGCCAAATCTTTTGACCTGCTAACGAACCCAAGCCTGATTATACAAAGCAGAAAAATAAAGCATTAAAAACAAAAATAATGTTGCATTAATTACCGATAATAACAGATAATGTTTATAATTTAGCAAATAAATTAATTTAAGAGGGACTATGCTTTTTGATTTACGATCTACTTCTACTCAATGCCATGATGTGTTCGTAGCCCCTTTTAAGCAGGGGTGTTACCAACTCCGCGATGCATTTACTGGAAAAAGAGCTGATGCTATTGCGCAAAATGTGTTTACTGGGAGCCCCCTTAAAAAAGATCTTTCGTTATCCGAAAGGGTCAGCGCGGCTGTCGTTGGGATCTTACTGATCATCCCAATCGTCAATGCCATTGCCTATGCAATCTTAAAAATTGCAAGCAGCGATCTCCTTTACTCCAAGGAATCAGAGGCTCTAGAAAGGGTTACTCCAATTAACACATCTGTTTCCCATGAAGAAATGATTGCAAGAAAATGGGAAGCGCTCGATCGCCTGACAGAAATTGACGAGATGGTCCGACCTGGTCAACAAGCGCTTTCTGAAATCAGCAGACACTTTGAACTTAACAACTATGTTCTCCAGTTCGACTTAGACCGGCTCCTTGAAAGATACCGAAACCGGCACGCCCCAACAAAATTGTATGATTTCATGGACTGGGCAGGGATCCCTAATAACTACCAAAGAGATGCCTTTAGAAGCGCTATCGATCCTTTTAGTCAAGGGGGAATACGAAGAGATGCCCAGCACTTATCTGTACAAACTTCTTTTGGCTATCTTGCTGAATTTTTTGTTCAGCGGCAAGCTCAAGTCGAAGCCGGAACACCAGAGGAGGCTGCGCTTAAAGAGCAATTTGCTCGAGTCTATGCAACCATCATTGATGCAAACAGAGGCTGTATCGACCAAATGCTTACCCAGTTGCAAGAACTAGTGCTTGATTTGATCTCTGAAGGGGATGCAGAAGGAGGAGACAATCCTATACAGATCCAGCTCATCAACCGCGTAGGGCTAGTCCTTTGCCAATACCGCTCCCGACTGCTCACAATGATTCTTGCGCGTCAGAACGGAGACGAAACCCACATGGCAGATTTACAACGCGTCGTAACACAGCAAGCGGCGGAGGCTTTAGGGATGCAGGGAGGTATTTTTGCAGCTGGAGCTAGATTTCGCCATGCAGTCAGCAATACCGATGTTCGCGTAAACCGAGCTGTTTCCTCCTTTCTTGACGAGTACAAGCCTTTGGAATATCTCTTGAATGATCTTAGTGGCGTTGCGGGGAACCACCGCACCTTGCGCTGTGAGTTGTTGAAATGGGCTACTGACTTTTTTGGTAGTGACTTAGAAACAGACAGCATGGGAAACCCGGCTCCAGCTAATCTGCCAGATGGAAGTGTGGCTCCACATATGGACGCTAGATTATCAGAGGACCTTGAGCCTAATGCTATGTCAGCATTCGAGGGGGGAACTATCAGGATTCAAGGCGTTGCTTTGCTCCTCGAAAAACTAGGGATAATCGATCAAAGCGGATAGAGATTAAATCATTTTGACCTCTGCTTAAAGAGTGGTTGAAGCGCCTTGTGTATAATCTTTCCACAAATTACAATCGCCTATTTTAATAGGCTGTCTATGATCTCTCGGAACGATAACTGTTGGTGTGGGAGCGGTAATAAATGGAAAAAATGCCATTTTCCCAATGCAGGCTCCAAAACCAATATGACGCTTGTCCAACAATACTTTAAAAAGTATGGAATCATCCTAAAAACTCCTGAGCAAATCGCAGGGATCCGCCGCTCCTGCCACCTTGCAGCCTCTATCCTAGATCAAACTAGCCGGATGGCAAAAGCAGGCGTTACCACAAATGAACTCAATGCCTTTGCCCACCATCTCTATCTCAATGCCGGCGCCATACCGGCTACTTTGGGATATGGGTCCCCCCCCTACCCAAAGAGCATTTGTACATCGCTTAACGACGTGATCTGCCACGGCATCCCCGACGACATTCCTTTAAAAGAGGGAGACTTTCTCAATATTGACGTCTCTTGCATTCTCAATGGCTACTATGGAGATTGCAGCAAGATGGTTGCTATTGGTAAGATAGACGAAGAAAAGCAGCGGGTTATGGAGACAGCCTACGAGTGCCTGATGTGCTCTATTGCTATTTTAAAGCCTGGCATCATGATCCATGAGATTGGTAACGCTATTGAAAAGCAGGCCGCTTTGCGCAAATGCTCTGTTGTGAACCAATTCGTCGGACATGGCGTCGGGCTAGAGTTCCACGAAGCACCCCAAATCCCGCACCATTATAACAATCTCAAAATCCCCCTAGCCCCAGGAATGATTTTCACCATTGAACCCATGATCAATGCCGGGGTCCGCACAGGCTACATCGATCCGCATGACCAATGGACTGCCCGAACTAATGATGGGAAGCCAAGCGCCCAATGGGAACACACGATCCTAATCACAGAAAATGGACATGAGATCCTTACTCCACTTCCAGATCAATACGACTGATTAATCCAACAAAGAATATTGATTGCTTTTCTGGTCGATTACTTCTTGGAGCATTTCTGGGAGAGATCCCTTTTTAGCCCTAGCCTTTGACTTTCGAGGCTTGACGGCCTTTTTTTCAGCGTTTAAAGAGGAAATAATCTCCTCTAACAAGATAACTTGGACTTCGAGATCTTCACACTGCTCAATCAACGCCTGGACTTGGTAAGCCACCTCTTCATCGCGTCCAAACCCCTTTTCCTGTTCTTGCATATGGAAAAGAACGATTTCACCTTCTAGGCGAAATAATTCTTTTCGAGCTTGCCCCAGCGCTTCCGACTTATCCTCAAACTGCTCTTTGAGCAAAATGTACTGATGCTCTAATTGACGCACCCCTTGAGGAGGAAGAGGGCCTCTCCTTTCTTCATCGCTTTCTTGAGAGACTATCGGGTTGACTACTTCTTTGGTTTTTAGAGGTTCCGCGTACTTATATTTAATTACCTGTTTTTGAGCATCTTCTAATGCGGTTTGAAATGCCTTTTCTTTCCGTTGATATCCGGCGATCTTTTCATTAAGAATATCGATGCCCTGCCTCAGCTTCTCAATTTCTTCATAGGCACGGTTCTGACTCTCAATTGCAGCATTGCGCGATGCAAGAGCTGCCATAAATTCATCGGAAGAGCCTTTAGGCTCTTTTTCAATCTGGACATGGGCAAGATTAACCATCTCTTGTAGACGGCGAACTGAGAGCTCTCGATCTTCTTTTTCCTGATTCTCCGATTCGATCCATTGAAAAATCTCTTCTTGCCCTAGTAAGACGATCCCCCAACTCAATGCTGTTGCCGCCAAAAACAATGCGCACCAAGGCTGCTCGATCAAGGTCTTGTATCGGAAAGCTGCCAGAGCCGCAAGGGAGAAAAAAGACAGATAGAAACCTGGACGTTTAAATAGGACTGATGCAAGGAGGCCAATGGAAGAAAGGAGGACAAATGGCCATGTTTCCCATGAGGCGCGGAAGAGGATTAAGGCAAATGTCGCAAACAAAAAAAGAGGGCCGCTTGCAGCCAAAAAAAAGAGATGTCCCTGATAGACATGGACCGAGACTAACTGGCGATATAATTTTATTAATAGACTAAACATGGGCGTCCTCCTATAACGAAGAAAGCCTGCCAAGTATCCTTGCAACAGTCAAATATCCGAGCTCTAAACGATCGAGCCCAAAATGCTCGTTTGGAGCATGGATATCATCATCGGCTAGACCCATTCCTATCATTGCGACGTCGGCGCCGGTTGCTGCTGCTAAGTCGGCAATAATAGGGACTGAACCACCGCATAGCATATAACGGCACGGCTTCCCAAATATCTCTTCATAAGCTAAAGCCGCAGTTTTGACAATAGGAGAATCAAAAGAAGCACGGTAAGCAGACGCCCCGCTGTGCAAACCCACACCGATTTTAATCCCTTCAGGAGCTTTTTCCTTAAAAAAAGCAGACAGCGCTTCGGCAATCTTTTCCGGGTCCTGATCAGGAACTAGGCGGCAAGAGATCTTGGCTTGGGCCTTTGAAGGGATCACTGTTTTAAATCCAGCCCCTAAGTAGCCTCCCCACATCCCATTCACCTCAACCGTCGGGCGAAGCCAATTTGATTCGCGCACAGAATATCCCTGCTCATTCGAGTAGGCATTAACGCCGAAACTCTGTTCATATTGCGCCTTGTCAAATGACATATCGAAGAATAAAAGATTCTCTTTAGGCAAAGTTTTCACGTCGTCATAGAAATGGGGAATCGCAACTTTGCCATTAGAATCCCAGATTTGCCCTAGGAGACTAGCTAATGCACGGTTTGGGTTCAATGCAATCCCTCCATGCACCCCTGAATGCAGATCAATCGAGGAATTAACGCACTCGATATCGACAGCTACTAACCCCCGCATCCCTAAAGTAATCCCAGGAATTCCTCTCCCCGGAATATCAAAATCAATGGCGAGAAGATGATCAGCCTTCAGCATCTCGTGCTTTTGCTCGATGGCAATTGCTGTTCCTTTTCCTCCAGACTCCTCTTCTCCTTCAATAAATATTTTGATATTGATATCGAGCGATTGAGCCATCTCGAATATGGCTTTGAGAGCCATCAGTGAAAAAAAGCACTGCCCCTTGTTATCGACCGCCCCTCGTGCATAGACTTGGTTCCTTTTAACGACGGGAACAAATGGATCGCTGTGCCATAACTCCAGAGGATCGACAGGCTGTACATCATAGTGGTGATAGATCAAAACGGTTGGACGGTCTAGCCCAGCTTCTAAATAGGAAGCAAAAACGACAGGCAATCCCGGAGTTTCCCAGATTTCTGTCCGCAGGCCAATATCCACTAGGTACTCCGATAACCAATAAGCACACCCCCTTGAATCTTTCTCATACTTAGGATCCGTGCTAATACTTGGAAAAGAAAGAAGCGTAAAAAAGTCTTTCATGATCCGATCTTGATTGTTTCGGTACCATGTTTTGAACTGTTCCAGTGAAATCGTCTTCATACCTTCATTAAGTTGATTTGTTTTATTAGGCAAGCCCTATGAGGACATATTCTCTTGGTCATCAATAATTTCCTGAGCGCTTTGAATTAGAAATGCTGCGAGAGAACGATCTCCTTCATAAGTCATTTCAACTTGCATTTTTCCATCTTCTGCCGGTTCGCCACAAGTGATTAGGACATAACAAGCATTGTCTTTTGCCAATACATCGTGCACATCTAGAAGCCTTCGGCCTTTCTCTTTACGCGTTCGTTTAGCAATTTCGATCATCATTATCCACACAGCCCCATTTTAATACACAAGGGAACCCAAAAAAACTCATTTTTGAACTCGCTTTCGAATCCGTGCAAATTGCTTTGCATATGCCTGCAGATACATGTCACAAACGCGATTTAATATGCAAAAGAAAAAGAGTGGATAACCCGCTTGTTGACAACATGTAAAAAAGGGGTGATAATGACCTCTTTGCTGAACCGGTTTTATTTAGGGGTTTTCTATGGCACACGCAAAGCGAATTTTCTTGTTTCTCGCCATTAACTTTTTAGTCATTATTACCCTTTCCATTATCCTCAATATTTTCCATGTCCAGCCATTTCTTAAGAGCTATGGCCTTGACATCCCATCACTGCTAGTATTTTGCCTGGTGTGGGGAATGGGCGGCGCTTTTATTTCCCTATTGATGTCTCGGCAAATGGCAAAGTGGATGCTAGGCGTTCACGTGATCGACCCTGCTACCCATGATTTCGAGTCGAAAAGATTGCTTCAAACCGTCTATCAATTGGCTCGTCAGGCGAACCTCTCAGAGATGCCTCAAGTAGGTATTTATGAATCAGCAGAACCCAACGCGTTTGCAACGGGGCCTTCAAAGCGGAAATCGTTGGTAGCTGTATCGACAGGCTTGCTTCGCCGGATGTCCCAAAAGGAACTGGAAGGTGTTGTTGCGCATGAAATAGCGCACATCACCAATGGAGACATGGTGACCATGACGCTGATCCAAGGGATCATAAACGCTTTCGTCATGTTCTTAGCCCGAGTCCTCGCCTATATTTTTTCAGGCATTGGGAAATCCCGAGATAACTCTTCTTCAGGAGGATCCTATTTTTCCTACATGATCTTTGTCTTCTTCTTTGAAATCGTCTTTATGGCCCTGGGCTCGATTGTTGTGGCATGGTTTTCACGGTTCCGCGAGTTTCGGGCTGACAGAGGCGGCGCCGATCTTGCCGGCAAAGACAAGATGATCGCCGCTTTAGAATCGCTAAAAAAAATGCAACAGCTGCACGACCCTCATGCCGACAAGCCCTCATTCCAAGCAATGAAAATTTCGACGCAAAGAAAGAGTGGATTGATGACGCTATTTTCTACCCACCCTCCTTTGGACGATCGGATCCAAAGACTAATGGAAGCCTAAGAGGCCGTTATTGGATTTAACCTTCTAAAGGAATGGTCCATAACAGAAGTGCTTCTGAAAATGTGAAGGATATCTGCGAAGAGGGACTACCTCTTCGCAGACAAAACCAACACGCCAAATATGAGATGGCAAGCCACTTTGGCATGCCCACGCACTCGCAATTTATTCGCGCCAAATTCGTCTTTTAAGCGGGCATTTGCTCTCTCTGCTATGCTCCATTCATTATATCGCCTATCCATAAATGGTCCACTGAGAAAAAATTGAATTCTATGAATGGGCTTTCTTGTAT
>CAZOKX010000027.1:0-26567 GCA_964580785.1 uncultured bacterium | reverse complement strand
TTACTTTTTTAGAGATTTGCAGATGATTAAAAATTTAAATTCAAACCACTATATCCAGTTGAACGAGCTGAAGAGATCGCCAAAATAAGAGAATTTGACCATGACATAGCTCGTTCGAAATTTTTAATGAAAAATGGGATAGATGATGCTGGACAAAAAGTATTAGTTTATTTTGCCGGAAATAATGAAGAGTATTTTTCAAAAGCGTTCCCTGCGTTCCTCTCCTTTTATTTTATGCAATAAAGCTCCTTACATGCTGGCTTTATGGCTTTCTATGCATTTAGGAGTCAGATTAGAATTCTCGTAATGTTTGTAGGAGTTAACCTGCTGTCGAAGAATGAGCCAGTTCTTTTCTATTATAGGATGGGATGTTATTATCAAATTGTGGGGAACTGATCGGCCTGTTTCAAGCGCTCTGTTTGCGCATCTTTGAATGCATGTGTCCAAATTGGCGCTGACATAGATAAGTTTAACGCGATATCCGTCTCTTAAAGCTTTTTCTATTAGCTCTTTGTTCCAGATTAAGTTTCTTCCTGTACCGTCGTATATATAGTTTTTTCGAGCAGTTTGTGTTTTTAAAAGTAACTTAGTGCGTCGTTTATTAGCTTCCTGGTGTACTAGACTAGCTGCATTCTGATTCCCTTGAGCAACCAGTGCGTGATACTTTGAAATTTTCTCTTTTTCCAGATCAGAATCGATAATTTCATATTTTCCGGGATATTTTCTGCTGATCTCATTTCTGATGGAGGTTTTGCCGCTGCCAGGAGGCCCCATCATAAAAATTGCTTTTGGAGAACTCTTTGATGATGCGACTGCTTGAGAAGTAGAAGATTTGGTGGCAGGAGGAGCCGTATTGGATGATATGCAAGAGGCTGTTCCTAATAAGGCGGTTTCTTTTTGTTGCAACTCAAGAAGTTTTTTTGTTTCTTCCATTATAAGAATTTTTCTGCCCCTTGACTCCGGGAATTCCTGTGTTAGCACCTGCCATACCGCTTTTTTTCGCAATCCGTGTAGTTGTTGAGGAATGGTAGCTGGATTACGGAAGGTCACTTCTCCAAAATTGTCCGTTTCAGTATTAGCCCCGCCTTTTTCCGCGATAGCCAAAACCGCAAAGAAGATCTTTTGTGTAATTGGTGGATCAGATTGAGAAACCTGCTTTAGACACGACTGAGCCTCTGTTTCGTCATGACGTTGTAAAGCTTTGAACATGTTAATTAGAATTATTGGAGTCGGTTGTTTTAAATTAATTACAGACAATTTTTCCTCCTCGTATTTAATGATTCTAATTTTTATTTTAATTTGGTTGAAAGCATTTTTGAGCAATAAAAAAGCACTTTAAAAAGGTTAAAGGAGAAGCTCGCTGTTAGAAGTCAAGGCGAGCCGAGAATGTGAACCCTTGCATGGTTAAGTCGTTATTACTTGTTGTTATCCTTCCGTGTCCAGATAGAGCTGATGTGTCTACAAAGTTATAGAGTTGATTTTGTCCCCAGAAAATATGCTCTTCCCAACCGGCCTGCAGGCAGATGTGATAGCGGTCTTTTAGGAACATGTAGTCCCACCGCAATCCCATAGCCAGGTCTGCGATCGCCCGAGCAAGTTGGAAGCTTTCATAATTCGAATCATTGATGAAAAAAGGCGCGCTTAAAAAGATTGCAGAAAGGTCGTTCCTCCGGTCAATGGAAAAATTTCCATAAAGAAGGGATAGAGCAAAGTCCCCAAAAATACTGAAGCCCCACCTCAGCTTCCATTGTGAATCGAGTCCTCCGCGGAGGCCCAAGCCCCAAAAGTCAATATGGTATGTAACGTCATTAAAGGAAGAAGCAGAGATGCCAAACTGTCCGTCATATTCGAAATCGAATTTCTGGTCGATCCAGGCTGTTCTTAGACCAATATGAGGACGCAATGTAAATGCCTTTCCCAGGAAACACTCTCTTCCTAGCTCCAAGTCGACTAAGTTGAGATGAAGATGCCAGTATTCTTTTGCGCTATTGATAGGCAGCGGGGCTATGATAGAATCGGAAAAAGTGGGGAACAAGAACTTTGTGCTGGTGGCTTTAGTATGCCCGTCTGCGGACAAATGAATCCGAGTCCAATCGAGAATCAGATCCCAATCATCGTGGCAGGTGTTCCAGCCTGCGCCGATGCGAAAGCCATAGTTCCAATCAAAACGGGGATTTTCGAGTTGACCACCCTTGGGATACATTGTGCTGGTGTCGTGGACGGGGGCTTTCAGGACATAGGGAATGCCATGGACGTTTGCTCTCCAGTAGAGAAAATCGCCGGTTAGAAAAATATTCCATCCATTCGAAACTTGAGGTCTTGCAGAAGAAAGAGAGGTTTTCTCGTTCTGTTTTTCTTGAATATTATGCACTTGCTGTTGGAGCAAAGAGATTTTATTTTGAAGCTCTTTAACAGAGGGGTCGGTGTTAACAACAGGAGTCTGTGGCCCATTTTGAGCAATATGGGGCTTTTGTTGTGTTTGTCTCCGAAGGATGGCTTGTTCATGTGTTTGGTTCGAAATGATATGTTTGTTGCGGAGCTCTTGTTGTGTTTCAGTTGAGCCATTAGATTCGGCAAAAATAATGGTGGGTGTTACAGCTAAAAAGAAATAAAGAGGGCGCATCATCAACTCCAAAAAAAATTAATCGAACAGATCCAACCTTAGCAAAAAAATTGATTAAATGCAGAATGAATTGTACAAATTTCGTTTGGAGATTATGATGACCTGAACAACACACAAGGAGTGTTTACAATGATAAATCCTACACCTTATCGTCTCCCAGACCTCCCTTATGATTTTAATGCTTTAGAACCTGTTATTTCTGCTGAAATCATGCAGCTGCATTACTCTAAGCACCACAATGCGTACGTCACTAACCTCAATGCAGCTTTGGAGAAATACCGAGATGCTGAATCCAAGGGCGACATCGCAGCAATGATCGGGCTTCAGCAGGTCATCAAGTTTAATGGCGGAGGCCATGTCAACCATTCCATTTTTTGGACAAATTTAGCCCCTCCTGGAACGGGTGGCGGAGAAGTTCCTCAAGGAGATCTTGCAGAGGCTATTCAAATCAATTTCGGTTCTGTGGAACAATTGATTGAAAAACTAAGCGCTCAAGCAGTTGCGATCCAAGGCTCAGGATGGAGCTGGCTCGGCTTTAATTCCTCCACAAACCGTCTAGCAATCGCCGCATGTGCAAATCAAGATCCCTTAAGTACCCAGGGGCTTGTTCCTTTGCTTGGGATCGATGTATGGGAGCATGCCTACTATTTACAATATAAAAATGTTCGCGCGGAGTATGTGAAAAATTTTTGGAAAATCGTGAGCTGGAAGAATGTTGAAGAACGCTATTTTTCTGCAAAAAAGAAGGATTAAATAATTTAATATTAAATTAAGTTTAATTGCTGTTGTTTTCTTTTGTTTGCTTTGTTAATGTTTTGACTTTTATGAAAAGTTAAATGGGTTTTTTTATGGGTCTCTTTTCGCGTAGTAAACCAAAAATAAAGATCCAATCTACTAAAAAAGATGGTTATAGCGGTTGGGTTAAATGTTCTCATTGCCATGATATGGTCCACGCGAATGAATTGCAGCAGAATCTGCATTGCTGTCCAAAATGCGATTACCACTATCGCCTGAACGCTGCCCAAAGAGTCCAATTACTCGTTGATGAAGGGACGTTTCAAGAGCTTTTCACATCGTTCAAGCCAACTGATCCTTTGAATTTTATCGATACAGAAGCCTATAAAGACCGGATTGTTAAGGCTCAAAAAAGTTCTGAAAGGGATGAGGGCGCTATGGTGGGAACTGCCGAAATTTTGAAAAAACAAGTTGCGGTCGGCGTCCTCGATTTTGCTTTTATGGCGGGATCGATGGGGTCTGTTGTCGGAGAACGGCTGACATCCATCATCGAGTATGCCACTTCGAAAAAGCTGCCCCTGATTCTCGTCTCATCTTCTGGAGGGGCGCGCATGCAGGAATCATGTTTGTCTCTGATGCAGATGGCCAAAACCTCTGCAGCGCTTGCAAAGTTGCACGAAGCTGGGCTGCCTTATATTTCAGTGTTGACGAACCCGACAACAGGGGGTGTTACAGCCTCGTTTGCTTCGCTTGGCGATGTCATCATCGCTGAACCAGATGCCCTTATCGGATTTGCTGGGCCGAGAGTCGTCGAGCAGACTATCCGACAAAAACTGCCGCCGGGTGCCCAGCGCTCTGAATTTTTGCTGGAAAAAGGAATGATTGATTGCATTGTTAATCGCCATCAATTAAAAGAAAAGCTATTCCAGTTTATGGAGTTTTTTACAGGCAACGAGCGGGCCTATGAAGACTCAGCTTCTTTCCAAGCTCTTTACAGTCAATCCTTAGGGAAGTTGCCGCAAAAGCTCAAAGAGCTAATCTCTATGGCAGAAGAAGTTGGGGTTGGTGCGCGTTAAACGATCGATAGAATAACATCATGGATTCATTATGCAAGAGGTCCTAGTTCTAACACAGACTGAAAATGAAGATTTTTTGCCTACTTATGGTTCAGAGCTTGCTGCTGGAGCTGACGTCCGGGCTAATATTAAGAGCGACATCGTATTGCTGCAGGGAGAATCACAGCTGGTTCCAACAGGGTTAAAGTTTGCTATTCCTGAAGGATACGAAATTCAAGTGAGGCCTCGAAGCGGTCTTGCCCTTAAAAATCAAATTACTGTACTAAATACCCCAGGTACAATTGATGCTGATTATCGAGGAGAAGTTGGTGTCATTCTGATCAATCATGGAAAAAAACCTTTCATTATCACTTCTGGAATGCGGATAGCTCAAATTGTGCTCGCCCCGGTTGCCAGAGCGCGTTTTGTGCAAAAACAAATGTTGGCAGTCACTTCAAGAGGTGAGGGTGGGTTTGGCCATACTGGCACGCATTAATCACCACATCGCGTTGAGCATTGATGATTTCAAGAAAATTTTTAAAAAAGAGGGTGTTGTGACGATATCCAATTACTTGGATGCGCGTCTTATCTCGTTCCTCGACGTTAGCACCCGTGATGATGCGATTGACCATCTTGTTGGTGTCCTTGAAAAATCGAATAAACTTCAAGACCGGGCTACTTTCTGCAGTGCCATTTTAGAGCGTGAACGGATCGTTTCTACTGGGATAGGCCTAGGCGTTGCTATTCCCCATGCCAAGCTGAAGGGGTATCCTGATTTTTTCATTGCCGTCGGAATTCAAAAAAAAGAGGGAATTGAATGGAACGCTTTAGATGGCGGACTTGTCCGTTTGATCTTTCTAATCGGCGGTCCAGAAGATAAGCAGACCGAATATCTCAAAATTCTTTCCCATCTCACTTTGGCAATCAAGAATCAAGAGCGGAGAAAGAAGCTTCTTAAGGCAAAAGATGCACAAGAAGTAATCGACTTATTTCAAGGGTGTTGAGTTCGTAAGGGACTGCATAATGTTCTAAGATTTGATCGCCAATATCACCAAAAAAGATAGCAAATTTTTGGATTGCGTAAAATTTGTGCCGCAAGACCTCCCGAATCTGCTCTTCAAGGATGCCCCTTTGAAAAGCGGAAAGCTTGAGATCCTCCAGAAGAAAGACTTTGCGTACATTGGCCTCACTCACGGCATGTTCATGGGCGATCGTCATCAATCTTTGATCGATCAGCTCAGCAAACCGAAGCAGGTCATCCTTTTGGTTTTCCAACTTTCTGCGAACTGGTTCGATGCATCGATATAGGGAGGCTTTTTTTTCATACGTTTTCAGTGTGCAACCGAAAAGTATGCCGAAGAGGCCTTCATATGCATTTAAATTTTTAGGCGACACTTCGTTGCAGATTTGTTACCCAGCTTTGAACCAGGCCAAAAATTTTGCAAATGATTGCGTTTTCCTTTAGAATGCCCCGGTATGATTTCAGCAAAAATTCCAGAGCATCAACAAACCCTCCCGTGGGTCCGGTCACTTGTTGGATTAATCCAAGAGCAACCTAAAACTATTCAATCGCAAGCTGAGCAGATTGCCCAGCTGAAAACAACCGTGCAAGAATTGCGCGATGAAATTACCCGGTTAAAAAAGACCCCCAAGCATCCCAAATTTAGACCAAGCGAAAAGCCTTCTTCTGGCAGGCTCGATAAGCAAAAGAAAGCCAAACATAGCGCTTCTTCTGTGCAAGAACTAACCGTTATACCGAAGGACAGTGTATAAGTTAGAGGTGTGGCAGGTTCCAGGTGGATCGATTATTAGAGCTGTTTTACCTCCAGAGGTGAATGGGACCCATTTTGGAGCAGGTTTGCATGCCTTAATCCATGGTTTTTATGCAAGTGGGATGACACGACCGGCTATTTTTCAGTTTATCAAAAATGTTGGCATTGAAATATCAGAGGGACAAGTGCACCACATTTTGATGGGACAGGAAAAAAATTATGAAGAGCAGAGCGAGCCGATCTTATCTGTTGGTCTACCGGCTAGGGAAGAATTTTTGGGAATACATGCGGGCTTGGTTTCGAAGAGACTCCGTGGATTTGGCCGCACGCGTTCGTCAACGCTGTCGAGAAACCGTTGAAGCGGTAAAACTTCCTTAAGAAGTCATGGCAAGCGTAGCTAGGCCATGACTTCTTAAGGACGTACGAATTTTGTGACTCCTTTTTTGATTTTCTTATTTCAAAAAAACAGGCATTACTTGTAAGAATCTAATTCGAACGCATATTTTTATTTTTTTAAGGAACTGCAGGTTATGGATCTCAAAATCAAAGACGTCGCAGAGCTGTTAAATGTTTCCGAAACAACGGTCCGCCGTTGGCTTTCTGATGGAAGGATTCCGGGATATCGGTTAAATCATCAGTATCGTTTTAGCCGAAGCGAAATTGAGAATTGGATGATTCGTTGTAAATTGAAGCCTTCCGACGAGGGTTTTTCCCCGTTTGGAGAAAAACAGATCTATCCTCCAATCGAAGAAAGTCACGAGCTGGAGCCTATCGCTGTAAGGGGTGGGATGCAGCAATTTGGACTCTACCGGGCAGTTCACCAAGGTGAAGTATTTAACCAGGTGCAAGGTCAGAGCAAAGAAGAGCTGATCCGTTCTACAACTAAATCCATTTCGGCGAAGCTCGGGGTCGATGCCGAAGTGTTATCGGAGCTGTTGCTGGATAGGGAAAAACTGATGCCGACTGCGCTTAACAATGGGATTGCAGTTCCTCATGCTCGCGATTTTTTGACAAAAGGCCCATTTGATAGCGTCGTGGTTGTTTTTCCTGAGAAGGCGATCGAGTACGGGGCCTTAGATGGGAAACCTGTCCACACGCTTTTTTTCCTCTTTGCCTGCAGTGATAAACGCCACTTGCACCTGCTGGCTAAAATTGCCCATTTCTGCAGTGATGAGCAGGCTCTGCAATTTTTGAGGACCCAGCCTGATAAGGAAAAAATATTAAAATTCATCAAATATTGGGAAGCTTCTCTTCGCCATCACGGTGAGTAAGAGAGGATCTACGCTGTTGCTATTCGAGCTCGCTATTCAGGATTTTTTCCTGTTTTAAAAATCCACCGATCGGTATCTTTTTGGCAAAGTCAACCATTTGAGGATCTATGTCAAAGGGGCTATTTGTTAAAAAAACGATCAAGTCGTTATTGGATGAGGCTGCAGACAGTAAGCATGGGCTGAAAAGGTCTTTAAGTGCTTTTAACCTTGTTGCACTAGGGATTGGAGCCATTATTGGAGCAGGCATCTTTGTTTTAAGCGGGCAAGGAGCTGCTGAATATGCGGGGCCAGGGATCTTGCTCTCTTTCATATTTGCAGCAATGATTTGTGTCTTTGCTGCTCTTTGCTATGCAGAATTCGCTTCGTTGATTCCGATTGCCGGAAGCGCTTACTCGTATGCTTATGTGACCATGGGAGAATTAACGGCATGGGTCATTGGGTGGGGGTTGACGATGGAATACCTCTTTTCTGCTGCTACCGTTTCTGTTGGCTGGTCGGGCTATTGCATCAGTTTGCTCCAAGATATTGGGATCACCGTTCCCAAAGCCTTCGCAAGCGCTCCTTTGAGCTATGATATCGTTTCTGGTTGGAGCCAAACGGGAGCTCTAATTAATATTCCTGCGATGTTCATTGTAGCTGTTATGGGCCTCCTTGTCGCATTTGGGATCAAAGCGGCAGCGAGCTTTAATAACGTGATGGTTGTTATTAAGATGAGCGTGATCATCCTCTTTATCGGGTGCGGTATTGCTTATATCAATGCCGATAACCTCACCCCGTTCATTCCGGAAAATACCGGCGTTTGGGGCCAATTTGGTTTTAGCGGTGTCCTCCGCGGCGCTGGCGTTGTTTTCTTTGCTTTCATTGGATTTGATGCTCTGTCAACTCTTGCTCAAGAAGCCCGCAATCCTCAAAGGGATTTACCGATCGGGATGCTTGGGTCGCTAGGCATCTCAACGATCGTTTACATCATCGTTGGCGTAGTCCTTCTTGGACTCGTCAGTTATACAGTGCTCGATGTGCCTGACCCAATGGCTTTGGCTGTCAATGCCCTAGGATCGAAGTTTGTCTGGCTCCGTTTTGTCACTAAGCTTGCCATTTTGGCAGGATTGACCTCGGTTGTCCTAGTCATGTTGCTCGGTCAAGCACGTATCTTCTACTCGATGGCGCATGACGGGCTAATGCCAAAACCTTTTGGAAAGATCCACAACAAGTTCCATACACCCTTTTTTACAACAATCGTTGTAACGGTGGCGTGTATGTTATTTGCTGGGGTATTTCCAGTGGGAATTTTAGGTCAATTGACATCGATGGGCACGTTGCTTGCATTTGCGATCGTTTGTTTTGGTATCCTTGTGTTGCGGTATAAGCAACCGAACCTGCACCGTCCTTTTAAAACACCTTTTGTGCCTTGGATTCCTCTTGCAGGAACGCTTGCTTGCGTAATTCAAATGATTGCTTTGCCTGGCATCACATGGGTTCAACTTATCGTTTGGATGTGTATCGGATGCTGGATCTATTTTACTTATGGTGTCAAAAACAGTCGAGTGCGCGCGCTAGCTGCTAAGAAGAAGTAATTTTAAAACTTACTTTCGATCCATTGAACAGGCGACATCTCTTTAGAAGTCGCCTGTTTCGTTTTAATTTCATTATGCAGACCCCTGCGTCTACTCCCCTCTGCTCTGAGGCAAGGGCGGTTGCTTTAATTCGTTTTTTTTCTTTTCCCCAGAGGCAATAAGATCATTAGCGATAAAAAAATCCATCCCATCAAATAGAAGCAATCGTTCATTGCTAATACAGCTGCTTGGTTGTTCACGGTAGTGTTTACGATTTCGAGAGCTTGACTTCCCTTAAACCCCAATTCATTGAGCTTATCAAAGTAGAGGTTTGCTTGAGGGGCAAAAGGGGTGATGCTTTCACCAAGGACTTGGTGATGGTATTCTGTCCTGCGCACCCAGACTGTAGTGAAAACAGCAGTTCCTATGCCTCCCATCATTGCACGGACAAAGTGGAACATTCCTGTTCCACTTGCAAGACTTTCATTAGGGATGTCTTGAATGTTTAATGCAAATAAGGGGGTAATGAAAAAGACGAGGGCACAGCCTAATAGAAAGCGGGAAAAACCGATTATATAGATATCGACATCAGTATCAAAAAAAGCGGTGTAGAAGCAGGAGACAGCGAAGAGAATAAAGCAGATCGCTAGAGGAATGACCGAGCCAATCTTTGTGACGAACCTTCCGGAGAAATCTGCAAAGAGCATTGGGGCAATTCCAATAGGACAGACGGCAAGGCCTGCCCAGATCGAAGTATAGCCCATATTTTCTTGAAGCCAAAGAGGAATCAGAACGACTGAACCGAAGTAGATCGAATAGGAAATTCCCATAAAAAAGACGGAGACAGCGTAAGAAGGGATTTTAAATAAACGGAGCTCTAAAAGAGGCCTTTCTCCGCTTATGCTCCAACCGATTAGCAAGATGAAGGCGATGCATGAGGTGATGAAAAAAAGGCGCATTCCGATCGAATTGAACCAATCGTATTGTTCTCCGTTATCGAGAAATACTTGTAGGCACGAGACAAAGACAGCAAGAAATAGGAGGGAAATCCAATCAAGAGGTTCCTTAGAAACTGCCGTTTCTCTTTCTTTCAAAAGGGTCCAGATGCCGATTGCACTCACAATGCCAAAGGGCACGTTGATGTAGAAGATCCATCGCCAGTTATAATCATAAGAAATCCAGCCTCCTAAGATGGGGCCAAGAATGGGCGCTGCAACAACAACAGCGCTCCAAAGGGCGATGACTGTATTCTTTTTTTTGGGGGGATTGCTCATGATAATCAGAGTTTGGCTAAGGGGGATAAGCGGTCCGGAGACCAGGCCTTGCAGGAACCGAGAAACAACGAGTGCTTGAAAATTCCATGCAGATCCGCAGAGCCAAGAAAATAAGACGAAGAGGAGAAGAGAGATCGTAATCAATTTAACTGCGCCAACCCGTTTTGTGAGCCAGCCGGTGGCAGGTAAGCCAATTGCATTGCCGACGGCAAATGATGTGATCACGTAGGTCCCTTGCTCGTTGCTCACGGCAAGGTTGCCTGAGATGTAGGGAATGGAGACGTTGGCAATCGAATAGTCTAGAACAATTAAGAAAGTAGCTAAAGAGAGTGCGATTAAAACGAGGATGCGAGGAACACCTATTAGATAGCTTGGAGTTTTAGAAGCTTCTACATGACTGCTCAAGCTCACCTCCCGCGCAGTAGTTCATGTTTCATTTCCTAGGGATGGGCTTTGTCTGTTTTCTAAAAATGTCGGAGATAGATTTGCCTTCAAGATCTGATTGATCAGTTCAGCAACCCCTTCCTCTTGGTGGGAAAGGACATCTGTTTCATAGATGGGCCCATCAGGTTTTACAGAAGGGATCTCACAGAGCTGTGTATTGTGGATATCGACCGTGACTTGCATCGAAGTTCCTAAGCGGAGGGGGTTGTTTTTGACCTCTTCAGGTAGAAGGCCAATCCGTACGGGGATCCTTTGAACGATCTTGATCCAGTTACCCGTGGCGTTCTGCGGTGGAAGAACAGAAAAGACACTTCCTGTGCCGCCGCCAATTCCGACAACGATCCCATGGAAAGGGACAGTGGAGCCCCACAAGTCCGAGCGGATGTCCACAGGCTGGCCGATGCGCATCTGTGACAACTGGACCTCTTTAAAATTGGCATCGACCCACACTTGGTCTAGGGGAATGATCGCTAGCATAGGCTCTGAAATGCCCACCTGCTTGCCGACTTGGACGTTGCGCTGGGCAATGAGTCCTGTTACAGGAGACAAAATAGTACATCGGTTTAAGTTGACGTAGGCTGCTTTAAGCTTTTCTTGTGCATACTGAACTCTGGGATGGGTTTCAACGGTCGTATTTTCAATTTGTGCAATGGCTGAGATGCATTGGCGCTCTGTCGAAACCAGGTTGGCGTAGGATTCTTCCAAGGCTGCAATTGCATGGTCTAAATCTTCTATCGAAACTGCCCCTTCTTCAATAAGCTCTTGCCGGTGTTCAAAGTCCTGGGCGTTTCGTATGAACACCGCCTTGTTTCTGGCAATATCTGCTCGTAATTGCTCCACTTTTTCAAACATGGCAACCACATCGCGGACAGCATTTCCAAGGTTTGCTGAAGCTTTTTCCAGTGCTATTTTTGCATCTGTTCGATCAAGCTCGACAAGGACCCTCCCTTTGATCACGTAATCGGTGTTATCCGCTGTGATTGTGGTGACAACCCCTGGGACTTGTGGTGTTAGGAAGACCATATTGCCGCTGACATAGGCATCATCGGTGTACTCATAAAATCTGCTGTAAAGCCAATAGTAGCAAAAATAGGCCGCTCCAAGGAGAGCAAAGATTGCGATGGAACTGATCAGGACTTTTTTTGCTTGGATGTTATGCTGTGGATGGGTGGGTGCTTCATCGCTCATAAGCGTTTCCCCTGTTTCCCAGTTGATTCATGTTCTAGAAGAGATAGGCCTGCCATTTCTTTCTGTGCGCTGGCTTCGTATCCGCCACCAAATGCTTTGATTACTTTAAGCGCAGCAAGCAGATAGTCGCGCCGTAAGTTAACTGTGCAAAGGCGTTGGCTTAACACTTCCTCTTCTGTATCGAGGACGTTTAAGTAATTACTGACCCCCTTTTCAAACCGCAGCTGCTTGAGTCGGTATTGGTCGGTAGCGATATCCAGTGTGCAGATCTGAATGTCGAGCTCCAGGTGTTTTGTTCGAAGTAGGACGAGCTGGTCGGCGACATCCTTGGCAGCATGTAACAGCAGATCATTATAGCCAAAAACGGCCTCGTTATAGCTAGCGATTTTAGAGCGTAAATTTGCCCTCAGCTTGCCTCCTGTAAAGATCGGCAGATGGATCGCAGGCTCGAGTCCCCCCATATGGCTAGACCAATTAAAAAAATCTTTAAATGCCAAACTTTCAAAGCCGGCAAATGCGGATAAGTTGACATTGGGATAGAAATCGGCTTTTGCGATGCCGATCTCTTTAGCAGCCGATTCAACTCGCCATATCTGCGCTTGCAGATCGGGGCGTCGTGCAAGGAGGTCGATCGAAAGATCGATAGGAAGGGCAAAAGGCTTTTTGAAAGAAGTGGGTAAAGGGAGGAGCACATCTG
The DNA here is from genome assembly GCA_964580785.1 of uncultured bacterium. Classification (GTDB taxonomy): domain Bacteria; phylum Chlamydiota; class Chlamydiia; order Chlamydiales; family Rhabdochlamydiaceae; genus Acherontichlamydia. The sequence goes on along the minus strand of CAZOKX010000027.1, from coordinate 13,955 downwards.
GAGTATCAGGACCCTGGCCGATCAGCATCTTGATCTGGTTTTGATTGAAGGCGATTTCCCGATCCATGGCCAGGATCATCTGCTCAACTAAATAGACATTTTTTTCTGATTCCAAAACAGGAAAGTTTGGTTCGATCCCCCATATCAAACGGGATAAGTTTAGTGTATACAGATTGGAACGTTGCTCAAGCCGCTCTTTCAAGATCACCTGTGCTGCGAGATTGGCCTGGAGCTGGAAATAGGTTTGTGCAAGATAGGTCGTGAGGATTAACTCAGCTTGTGCTTTTTCAGCAGCAGATGTCCTCATTTCTCCAAGGGCAGCTTGGAACCGTTTTCGATTCTTGCCCCAAAAGTCAAACTCATAGGAAAAGTTGAGGGTTAGGTCGATTTGATTGACTGTTGCAGGGATGTTAATCCCTGGATTGACCGGATAGAATGAGCGGACAAACCCATTTTTGCTGAAATACTGCCATTGCTCATCGTAGTTCATGTCGAGCTTAGGAAATAGGCTCGACTTTTGTTTTTTTGCCATTTGCTCAGCAAACTGAACCTTAGCTTCCGCTTGTTTGAGTGTAGGGCTGTCTCTTAATGCTGTTTCGATCAGCTCGTTTAACTGGAGATCGTCGAAAGATTCCCACCATTTGTTTGTTGGCCATTGCACTACTTCAAAGTCGTTGTTGGTAAGTGTTGCATCGGCAATGGTTTCTAAAGAAATCGAATTGGAGATTTGGGCAAGATCATGGTTAGGAACAGAAGCGCATCCGCATAGCCCTAGAAATAGAACAAATAAAAGACGAAAGGAAACGCGCATAGGTGCAATTGTTCCAAAATAAATGGATCCTTTCTTCTTTCATAAATTAAGATAGTTTAAATTAAAATATAAATAAAAACGTGAATTAGTTTATGTATTTTCAATGGTTGCGCCGCCAAGGCAAATAGGGCCATCATAGAAGACAATCGCTTGACGTGGAGTAATAGCACGTTGAGGTTTTAGAAAACGGACGTAGACTTTTTCCTTCTCGATCCGTTCAACTACGCACTCTTGGTCCTGTTGGCGGTAACGCACTTTTGCTGTGCATGCATAGGGAAGTGGTGGTGGGTGACCAGAAACCCAGGAAGCTTCGATCGCAACGAGGCTCTGGGCATACAATGCAGGATGATCGGTCCCTTGTTCGACCAGAATGACGTTGCGCGCAGGGTCTTTGCCAATGACAAACCAGGCGTCGCCGGGCCCGCCGATTCCAAGCCCCTTTCGTTGTCCAATTGTGTAATATGCAATTCCATCGTGTTGCCCGATTACATCTCCTTTGAGATTTTCGAAATGGCCTCTTTGGTAGCCCAAGTATTGACCGAGAAATTCTTTAAAACCCCTTTTTCCAATGAAGCAAATTCCCGTGCTGTCCTTTTTTTCCGAGGTGGCCAGTTTATGCTCTTTAGCTATCTGCCGCACGCGGGGTTTTTCTATGTTTCCAATAGGAAAAAGGACTTTGCTGAGAGTATTTGCTTGAATCGTGTAGAGGAAATAGCTCTGGTCTTTGTTGCTGTCAGAACCTTTCAGCAACTGGTAAGGCCTCTTGTTGTTTCCGATCTGGCAGTAGTGTCCTGTTGCCAAGTAGTCGGCTCCAAGGGTCATTGCTTTTTCAAAGAAAACCTTAAATTTGATTTCCCGATTGCATAAAATATCGGGATTAGGGGTATAGCCGAGTTTTAGCTGTTCGAGAAAATGGGAAAAGACACTATCCCAGTATTCTTTGACGAAGTTGACCGTATAGCAAGGAACACCAATCTGCTGGCAGACCTTAACGACATCCTCATAATCTTGGGTTGATTGGCATATCCCGTCCGGATTTTTCTCTTCCCAGTTTTTCATGAATATGCCGATGACGTTGTAGCCTTGCTGCTTTAGCAGCAGAGCGGAGACGGAGGAATCGACCCCTCCTGACATACCAACGACAGCAGTTTTTCCATTCATGGCTGGTTCCTTATTTGAAGAGATAGTAACTTGGATCAGATACCTCCGGCGAAGGATGAGGTATCTGAGTAGTTACAGTCGTCGGCTTATGTTTTGTCAAAGGAGGCTCCTATTTGAGACAACTCATTAAGATATTTATTTTCAATAACGTCTCTAAACGCAGCATAGTTTCCTTGGCGGTTATGGATTTTTTTTGTGTTGTGGTCATCGAGAATAGTAACATGCACTTCTTTAAATGAATGAGGAAACTCTTGTGTAAAAGTATCCATTATAATATGACACATATCCTTTGGTGGATTACAGAACGCTCCACAACCTAGAGGCACAAGAACAAGAGCTTCGTGATTATGGTCAGCTGCCATTTGAAATACAACACGTATTTTTTCCCTAGTTCTGTCAACGTATGCAGCGGGTATATGAAGCTCTCCAGCACGATCTGTTTCTAATAAAGGAGGCTTCCCCGGGGAAGGATTCCTAAAATTATAGGCGGCCATGCTTGCTACGGCTATTTCAAACGGCTTTTCCAAAAATCGGTAGCCATCTCCTTCCGTTCCTCGAAAAACTGTAATACGATTAACATATAGGCCCGCGGATGGGCTTTGCTGATGTAACGGATAGTAGCTACTTGTTTGGAAGCCCTGGGTTTGATCCATGGCAACAGCGAGGTCTGTTCTGCGAGTGAGGTCTTCTTCTTGGGCGATAGCTCCATTTTTGTACCCTCCGCCAAAATGGTTACTATTGGCTGCGTTGAGGACTATGGGTCTTAAATTTCTCTGCGCACAATCTTCTGCTACAAAAAGACAATCTTGTCGATCTAAAAAAAATTTTGTTCTGAATCTCCCCAGACGCTGATGGCTTCCTCCCGATTGCTTTATGCATTTTAAAGATGCGGCAGCAAGAGAAACTGGGGTCAAATCCAATCGGTGTTGGGTCTTAGGGGAGTAGTAGAATCCTTTCCTAGATATGTCAAGGGTTTCTTCCAAAATCTTTACTCTCTTCAATTTCTTTGCATGTTCATCCAATCCTGCAAAGGGAGAATTGTCGGCTCCGGTAGAGGCTAGGTCTGCATAGCGTTGGTTTGCAGACGGTTGGCGGTCTATCACTTCCTCAGATGCCTCTTCAGGACTTAATCGCAAATTTGGAACTAATTGAGAAAAAAAAGGTCTTGTTATTGGGTATTGGTTGACATAGGCAGCTGTCAAAGCTTCGCATGATTCTCTAGGTCGTCGGGTTATTGGGTTGGTTTCAGGAGTGGGCTCTTGTATTCTATCACCTCCACACAGACCGACAATATTTTTTGCTAATTCGCGCAAAGATTTTTTCTTAGCAAGATTTTTTTCCTGTCCTGCCATACTTCTATTCCTATCAATTGCTCTCCAATTTAATACCTCTTTTTCCACTGAAGTCTGTAGATAAGAAAATTGATTGGATATCGCACTCTTTAACCAAGATCGAACGTTTTGAAGAGCATTATATTTTATTTTCATAGAGACACCGCAACAAGGTTCAAGACCAAAAAGTGCTCGCTTGCCAAAATCGGGATGAGCCATTCTTTTCAATACCGGATCACTGCTATCTGGCGATGGCCTGCCAGAGGCTTCCCATAAACCGAAGTAAATTTTTTCTTGAATGCAGCTCGGGAGCGTGTTAAAAGTTGAGGCAACTCTCGACTCGGAACCATTTTGGATATGATTCATTAACTCGATTATTTTCTTATCTAACTGAATTTCTACGAGGTAGCGAGCTATAACATACTGAAGAGAGCTGACTTTTTGCTCGTTGGTAGAAAGGCACCGTGGCTCCGATCCCCAAAAAGAGACCTCTCCAAAATTTCTGTGAGCAATCGGATTTTCTCCCATAGGCCTTCCTCTAATGATCCAAAGACTTTCATACACCTCTCTTTGAATCGCTTTAGGGAGCTTTAGAAGTAATGATAGTGCATCACTCTCCCGGTTCTGAGCAAATAGACCTGATATTATTTGTAGAGCTGATATATGTTGTGCAAGCTCGCGATTGCCTGGAGCTAAAGATGCATCTTCTCTATGAAGAAGGGAACTGGAAGGGCTCGCCTCGGTGCCTGGAAGGAAAGATTCGCTACCCTCCTTAAAGGCAGAGGCTGCGGCGTGATCAATTCGTTGGACAGCGCCTTCTTCGGAGGTCGCTGGTTCATCGGTTTCCAGAAAAACTTGTTCAAACCTGCGCACTAGAAAATCTGCTCGCTTTTTATCTTCTTCTGATTTTTGGGTAGTAGACCTCATATTTTGAAACCTCTTCCAAAGACCATCAACCTTGGTTTTTTCCTGGGCGATTAATTTCGAGTCATCGCTGCCGTTGATATTGCTAATGCATTCGTCCAAGTTCATGCAGATATCAAATAGACTTACTAGGTCTGTTGAATTCATTGAGGTGCTTGAGGTCATAAAAAATCCTAATATTTAGAAATTATAAAGCTTGTTATGAAAACAATTTTAATATCGTTTTTTGTTTAAGTCAATATAATCGATCTTTTGTTTTCTAAAGCATTAAGTTTTTTATTTAAAATCGTTATGTAGTTAAATTTTTTTTGTGATTGATTTAGTTTTGAAAGGAACTCAATTTAGCACCAGATCGAATTTGTTCCAATCGAGGCGGCTACGTTTTTGAGAATCGTAGCAAGGGAGAGCACCTCTATCGGCGTTGAAGAGTGCTTTCCCACATGCCGCGCTCCGGCAAACAAACGACTATCAATAGCCCTAGCTTAAGCGCAAGAAGGCTGCGGGAAATAACGGGAAATTTTAAAAAAAATTCTTTTTTTATTCTTCGTTAGGTTTAGCCATAGCAAAGTGGTCCTTTGCATCGCCTTCAGAGGGGTCTTGTTCAGTGAAGGTGGGTTTATCAGCTTCTGCGGAAACGAGCCAATGGCCGCCTTTTCCTGGGTTCATCAGAAGCTTTTCCGCTAATGGGTCCTCAAGGTATTGTTCAATGACACGGCGCAGAGGCCTTGCCCCCATTTCAGGCTGAAAGCCTTTGGACACGAGGAACTCTTTTGCTTTGTTATCGAGGGTTAGAGTGATATTTTTGCGGGCCAAGCGAGCTCGGACTTTTTTGACTTCGAGCTCGATCACTTGGAACAGGTGGGTCCGATCGAGGGGTTTGAAGATGACGATCCCGTCTAACCGATTGATGAATTCGGGCTTAAAGGCCTTTTTCACCGAACTGTCGATCTTCTCTTGCATCCCTTTGTAGTCGAGCATTCCCTCTTGGACGCCGAAACCAACTTCGCTTGATTTGCGAATGAGATCTGCTCCCAAGTTAGAGGTCATGATGACGATGGTGTTGCGGAAGTCGATTTTTCTTCCGAACGAATCGGTTAGTCTTCCTTCCTCTAAAATCTGAAGAAGGAGGTTCATCACATCAGGATGGGCTTTTTCGATCTCATCAAAAAGGACAACACAATAAGGACGCTGACGTACTTGCTCGGTTAGCTGCCCGCCTTCTTCATGGCCTACATATCCTGGGGGTGAGCCAGTCATCCGACTGATCGCAAACTTCTCCATGTACTCAGACATGTCAACTTGAATGAGAGCATCTTCTCCGCTAAACATATTGATGGCAAGTTGTTTAGCAAGAAGTGTTTTTCCAACTCCTGTCGGTCCCAAAAATAGGAACGCTCCAATGGGGCGATTTGGGTCCTTGATATCGGCTCGGCTCCGGCGGATTGCTCGGCAGACTGTGCTGACGGCTTCATCTTGCCCGACCAAGTTGAGTTTAAGGATCTCTTCCATTTTGAGGACTTTTTCTGTTTCCCCTTCCGTTAAACGGGTTAGGGGGATCCCTGTTTGTTTTGAGATGATATGGGCAACTTCTTCTTCATCAACGATGACTTGGTGCTCTTCTTTATTATTTTCCCACTCGGCGCGGATCTTCTGGAGCCGGTCTCTTAACGTTTTTTCATTGTCGCGCAGCTTGGCGGCTTTTTCATATTCTTGTTTAGCGATCGCTTCCTCTTTTGCAATCCTTACCTCTTCAATTTCTGTTTCAAATTTAGTGATGTCTTGGGGTTGGTGCATCATCGCGATACGCGCTTTAGCACCGGCTTCATCAATCAGGTCGATTGCCTTATCTGGCAGGAATCTTCCCGTAATATAACGATCGGAGAGGTAAACTGCCGACTTGACAGCTGCATCGGTGTAGATGCACTTGTGGTGCTCTTCATATTTGGATTTGAGTCCCATTAAAATCGAATTGGTTTCTTCTAAGGAAGGAGGTGCGACCATGATTTTTTGGAAGCGCCTTTCTAAAGCGGCATCTTTTTCGATGTGCTTGCGGTACTCGTCAATGGTTGTGGCGCCGATACACTGGATCTCTCCGCGCGACAGTGCCGGTTTTAAGATGTTCGAAGCATCGATAGCCCCTTCAGCGGCTCCAGCGCCGACGATTGTGTGCAGTTCGTCGATAAAGAGGAGGATATTGCCATTTTTCTTGATCTCATCCATGACGGCTTTGATCCGTTCTTCAAATTGACCGCGGTATTTGGTGCCTGCAATCATCAGGGTCAGGTCAAGCGAAATGAGCTTTTTCTTAGCCAGGTGGTCAGGTACATCCCCTTTCACGATAGATTGAGCAAGGCCTTCAACGATTGCCGTTTTTCCTACCCCAGCCTCACCGATGAGTACTGGGTTATTTTTGCGGCGGCGGCATAAGATTAAAATTAAGCGTTCGACTTCTTCCTTCCGCCCGATGACGGGATCGAGCTTGCCCTCGCGGCACAGTTCGGTTAGGTCGTGTCCGTAGGCTTTTAATGCAGGCATTTTATCGGCAGTGGCAGATTTGTCCTGGCCTTTGGCAGAACTGCTTGTTGGCCCTGAGCCGGAAACGCCCATTGGAGGCAATTGTAAGCTGAATGTTTCAAGTTCTTTAAGGACTTCTTTGCGGATATCTTTTAAATTGATATTGAGATTTTCTAAAACTTGTGCGGCGACGCCGTCAGATTGCCTAAGCAAGGCCAGAAGGAGGTGCTCTGTCCCTACATAATTGTGGTTCAGGCTTGCCGCTTCTTCGTTGGCAAATTCGAAAACTTTTTTAACCTTTCCCGTTAAGGCAGGATCCCCATAAACTTGGATCTCTGGTCCAAAACCGACTAATCGCTCAACTTCCGCACGTACAGTTTCATAGTCAAGGCTGAAGTTTCTTAGGACATTGACCGCAATGCCCTGTCCGAGTTTAAGTAGTCCTAAAAGGACATGCTCAGTCCCTAGATAATTGTGGTTTAGGCGTTGGGCTTCTTTTTTTGCTAGTTTGATGACTTGCTTGGCGCGATTAGTGAATTTATCAAACATATGACATCCTTCTGGAAGAGGTATCCCTCAACCCGATTCTAAGCACTGTCCCTTTTTTTGGCAAACTTCCTCTGAAATGTACGCGAGCGTCTTGGAGTGGTTCCGATCTTTGAATTTGATCAGACTTTCCGGAATAGGCCCCACCTCGCGCTCGAGGTTTGGAAAAAAATCGTTGAATTTGGTGTAAACCACGTGTTATAAAGTTGAGCAATTTGTTCTTTGCCTTGTTCTTGCATTAGTTTTCGCAGACAATTTTTTAGAGCAGGACGGGACTTTTTCAAAATTTTAAATTTTTGCGAAAGTCGGAAGAAGTCGGAGTTTTGCAACTACCTCAATAAACTATTGCTAGCTAGATAGGTGTGATAAGTCGATGTGGGAGATCTTGGATACAGGAATTCGCTCTGCCGCCGAGAACATGCAGATCGATGCGGAGCTTCTTGAAACAGCTCAGGAAAGAACCCGCCCAGTCCTGCATCTGTATGATTGGGAAGGGGATTGCGCGACCCACGGCTATTTTATCGATCCTGAAAAATACCTCAATTTGGATGCTGTTACAGCCAGGAACTTGAACCTGACCCGCCGCCCAACCGGAGGGGGAATTGTCTTCCATGCTTGGGATATGGCCTTTTCCGTTGTTGTTCCCTCTTGTTGCCCTGAATTTTCCTTGAACACGCTGGAAAATTATTCATTTGTCAATCGTTGCGTGCTCGGTGCTGTGAAAGAGTTCATTCACGACCATTCTGATTTAACGTTAACTAAGGAAGACTTTGTTGCAATGGATGTACAATGCCAGCATTTTTGCATGGCAAAGCCAACAAAATATGATCTCATTTTAGAGGGGAAAAAAGTTGCGGGTGCTGCGCAGAGGAAGAGTAAAGGGGGCTTTTTGCACCAAGGGACGATTTCCCTTGTGATGCCCCCTGAAGATTATTTGCGCGATGTTTTAAAAGGCGATTCCCAGGTTTTTGAGGCGATGAAGCTGTATACTTTTCCTATTTTAGGCAAGCGGCCATCTCGGCATGAAATTTTAGAGGCGAAAGTCTTTTTAAAATCCCTTTTGGCTACTCATTTAAACCAACTCAGTTTAGAATACGTCTCTTGATAGGGAACCCCTGAGAGTACTATGTCGACGAAGACTAAGACGGCCATCGAGCCAACAAGAGAGGAAAATTATCCCGAGTGGTACCAAGCCGTTATCAAAGCTGCAGACCTAGCTGAACATTCTCCTGTTCGTGGATGTATGGTCATTAAACCTTGGGGCTATGCGATCTGGGAGAACATGCAGCAGATTCTTGACAAGATGTTTAAAGACACCGGCCATCAAAATGCTTACTTTCCCTTATTCATTCCTTTGAGCTTCCTCGAAAAGGAGGCTGCGCATGTCGAAGGCTTTGCTAAAGAGTGCGCTATTGTCACCCACCACCGGTTAGAAAAAGGAAAAGACGGGAAGTTAATTCCTGCCGGACCTCTTGAAGAACCTCTTATTGTACGGCCAACCTCAGAGACGATCATTGGAGCAATGTTTTCAAAATGGGTAGAGTCTTACCGCGATCTCCCCTTGCTGATCAATCAATGGGCAAATGTCGTTCGTTGGGAAATGCGTACAAGGATGTTTTTGCGCACAGCTGAGTTTTTATGGCAAGAGGGGCATACAGCCCATGCTGCGGAACAGGAGGCTAGGGAAGAGACCCATAGAATGCTTGGAGTTTATGAGCATTTTGTTCAAAACTGTTTGGCCATTCCAGTGATTACGGGGGAGAAGACCCCTTCCGAGCGTTTCCCAGGGGCCGTTGCTACATATTCGATCGAAACTATGACCCAAGACCGGAAAGCCCTGCAAGGGGGGACATCCCACTTTTTAGGTCAGAATTTTTCTAAAGCTTCTGAGATACGATTCCGCGATGCTTTGGGAGAGACCCAATATGCATGGACCACCTCATGGGGTATGACGACAAGGCTCATCGGGGCAATGATTATGGCCCATAGCGATGACGATGGTTTAGTATTGCCTCCCCGAGTCGCTTCTGCGCATATCGTCCTTTTACCCGTGATCCATAAAGAAGAAACCAAGGCTTCTGTTTTGCAATACTGCCACGCGTTAGCAGGTCAGCTTCGCCACCTCAATTACCATGGAAAACCTTTGATGGTGCTCATCGATGAAAGAGAAATGCGCGGCGGGGATAAGACATGGTCTTGGATCAAAAAAGGGGTCCCAATCAGGATTGAGGTCGGACCTAGAGATATTGCTTCTGATAAGCTGCCTATGGCCCGCCGCGATAAGGGTCATAAGGATATCCAACCGATCTGTCGCCAGGAACTGATGGATACGGTGCCTTCGATCCTAGATGAGATGCAGAGCAACCTTTTTCACAAAGCCCTTCATTTTCGCAACAACCATACCAAAAAGATCGACACGAAAGAGGAATTCTACGCCTTTTTCACGCCTAAGAACCAAGAAGATCCTGAAATCCATGGAGGGTTTGCCCTAGCTCATTGGTGTGGAGATCTCGGTATTGAAGAGCAGATCAAAAAAGATTTGGGCGTTACAGTCCGTTGCATTCCCAATGATTCTCCTTTGGAAGAAGGAAAATGCCCGTTCAGCGGCAAGATGAGCCAGCGCCGTGTGATCTACGCCAAAGCATATTGAGATGATTCTCGACTTTGCACGGTTTTGCGATCAACTCGCTGATGCTTCTCGATGATAAGATTGCACAGCATCGAGATAATAAGCTTGCTTTAAAGAGGTTAAGTATTCTGTCTTTATAAAAAAACAAAGAATTTATTTGCAACTTCTTGAAAATAAAATTAACTTTATGTAAAATCGTGGTTAATAGACGCGCGGTAATAATCATTATATGAGGTTTATTTTATGTTAAAAAAAATGATCCAGACTGTCCTGAGTTGCCTACCAAAGCAAAGCAGAACACACCGTCTTTTTAAGGCGATCAAACGCCCCTTCCAAAGAAGCTGGGCAGCTCGCATCAGTGAGTACTTCGGACTGTAAATAGCTTGAGTCGATAATTTTATTTGGGAATTTAGCAGTTTCCGAGTAACATCTTACTTTTCCCGCGGCACAAAGAGGGGATTGCCTCCTATTTGGACCACAAGATTAGATAAGGTGTGACCTATGCTCAGTTTTTTCCGAAAGAATCAACGCTTTTTTTTCATTATTGTGACGGTTGTGATCGTCATTTCATTTTCTTTTTTCGGCACATTCAGTTCTCTTTCTCAAACGCAAGAAGCTCCAGACCGGGTCCTTGTTAAGGCGATTGATGGATCTGATATCAGGCAACGAGAAGTTGCAACGCTATGCAGGCTCATCGCCACATCTCCGCTTGATCGGAACTCAGCGCAAAAAGAGGGGCTTCCAAACCTTCTAAATGACAGTGTCGTTGAAAAAGAGCTCATTTCTTCAGGAATGGCTATGATGCTTGCCCGGCGCTACTTCGAAGAGCTCAAGCCCGATTTCGAACAGCGTTTAGCGCGCATCAGGTCCTATCGTCCCTATGTTTGTTCTCAATATCCCCTTATTAGCGCGGAAGCTGTGTGGAATCAGTTTTTGCCGAGCTTAAACCAGAACTTAATGATTCTTAGAACAAAGACGGATCAGTTCACTGTTGAGACATTGGCCTGCTTATTTCAGCTTTACCTAAACCAAACGATGCTTCCCCCTAATTTTTTGAAGCAAATTTTAATCCATCAACTTAATCAGGTGGGGCTCTCTGATCATTTGCTTGCTCACGCAGACCTTTCCTTATTTGGCTTTCATACTTTAGAAGATTGGTTCAGCCCTAAGTTTATTGAATTGGCTGGTCAATTAATGATCAATGCAGCCCGATTTGCTGAAGAAAAGGGGTACTATGTTTCTAATGAAGCGGTCCGTTCGGAAATTTATCAAAATATCGTGAACGGTTATCGCGAGGTTTCTCGTCAAGAGAAGATTCAGGCTCAAGATGTCGAAATCTATTACCAATCGCAAATCCGCCAACTCGGGATCGAGGAGCGTTCTTTGTTACAAAGTTGGCGTCAAGTGATGCTTTTCCGCCGCCTTTTTCAAGATATCGGCAACAGTGTTTTTCTCGATCCATTGCCTCTTCAACAGTTTCATCAGTACACAAAGACTGCGCTTAACATTGATCTTTACGAGCTTCCTGACCATTTGCAATTTAAAGACCTTTTAGATATCTGCCATCTTCAGATCTATTTGGAGGCGGTCGCTTTGGACAACTCCTATCGGAAGCATCCGCTCTCTCTGCCCCAGCAGTTTGCATCTGTAGAACAGGTTGAAAAACGGGCTCCGGAGCTTGTCGAGCAGAGCATAGAAGTGGAATATGCTGAAGTTCATAAAGATGATTTGGTTCGGGACATCAGCTTAAAGGAAACATGGGATTGGGAGGTTGAAGACCGATCCTGGGAGCTCTTGAAAAAGCAATTTGGGCAGCTCGCCTCGATCCAGGCACGTTCCTCTGTGGAAAGGCATAAAGCGCTCGACAAGCTTGACGCAGCGATCCGTTTAAAGGTCGATGCATTTGCGCAACGATGCATGGTCGATGACCATCCGGAAAAGATCGTTGCAGCATTGGATCGCGCGCAGGTTCGACATGTGTCGTTTGGATTAAAAGGAGCGGGAAAAATAGGGCCGTTTGAGCAGATCAAAGATCAACGTCGCTTTGTCGAGCTTCTGCGCACAGCCCCCTTCCGAGGTCAAGAGGCTTCTGCAGCAGTTCTAAACATTCAGCAATCCCTTAACGCCTATTCAGAAGATCAGCAGACCTATTATCGGGTCGCTGTTCTTGATAGAAGCAATGAGCGCGCTGTTATGAAATTTGCCCAAGCAAGGCAGGATGGAACATTAGAGCAGATGCTTGAAAAACGTTTAGAGGAAGCTTACCCAGAAGTCCGCCGTAAAAGCGCGAATCTTTTTCAAAAAGCAGATGGGACCTGGAAGCCTTTAAGCGAGGTCAAAGAAACGGTCTGTCGTATTGCTTTTGCTGACGTTTTTAAAGCGATCGAAAATTCTCAGCGCTCCTTAGTTGACTCTCTATTAGTTAAAGGAGGCGAGCTTTCCTCTTCATTCTACACCCAATATCGACTCTATGCCTTTTTGAATGATGTAAAAAAACAGATCGAAGCGAATCCTGAGGATCGTAAATGGGTCCGAACAGATGATGAGAAAGACCAATCAATAGAAGGCCAATGGAAATTGATTAAAACGTCCCGCACAGTAGCAAGGAGCAGCGATTTTGCCTTTGCCAAAGAGCAGATGTTCGAAGTGCTGGTGAATGGCTGGTCTTCGGTCGATGTCGGGCACTTGGGATGTCTTGCATTCTACCGCGTTCTCGGTCAGGAAACATTCGATAGCGCTGCTATTGATCAAATGGAACAAGGCCACCATCTTCTCTCATTAGACGCTCAGCGTAGTTTCTTTTCCGAACTGCTTAAAACAATACAAGATAAGAAAGCTATTCAGTTAACAGCCTCTTTGGGAGAACAGATTTAATGGGTTTTGATGCATTAGCAGGAATGCCTGCATTAGCGCCACTTGATTTTTTTTCAATGGCAACCTCTGTCCGTTATGGCAGGCCACTACCCATATCCAAGCGGCTAAAATCCCTTTTTTTTCTTCCTAATACCTCCTCATTGCTGGGAGAGGATGCCTATGCTGATATCGCAATGAACTGGAGCGAAGAGGCACTTGTTATTGAAGCATCCGTCCATCAGCCCTTTGCAAAGGCGCACTATCCCCGCTTTTCAGACGGGGATGCCCTCGAGCTGTTTATTGACACGCGCGATTTAAAAAATGCAGGTTTTATCACCCGCTTTTGCCACCATTTTCTGATATTGCCGGAAGAAGTTCAGGGGATCCGCGCTTTAGAAATAACCCGTTTTCGCACCGAGGACTCCCATCCGCTTTGCGATCCTGCAGAGCTGCAAGTTGATGCTGCATTCGATAACAAGTCCTACTGGATGCGCGTCGTCATTCCCGCTTCTTGTTTGCATGGATACGACCCTGACCATTTTGATCGCTTAGGATTCACTTATCGGTTAAATCGTTCTCATGGCGGGCCTCAGCATTTTGCTCTAAGGTCCCAAGATTGGGCCATTGAGCAGAATCCTCGACTTTGGGCAAGTTTAAAGTTGGAGAAATTAACATGAAATTCACTGAAACTCATGAATGGATTCAAGTTATGGATGGGATCGGCACTGTGGGCATTACCCACCATGCTCAGCAAGAGCTTGGCGAGGTTGTCTACATTGAATTCCCAGCTATCGGAAAAATGGTGAAGGCAGGGGAAGAAGTGGCTGTGTTAGAGTCAACAAAGGCCGCTGCTGATATCTATTCACCTGTGTCCGGTGAAATCGTCGAAATCAATCAACGGTTGCCTGATTTCATTCAGGAGCTCAATCAGACGGCCCAAGCGCGGGGGTGGCTATTTAAAATCAAGCTCTCCTATCCGGATGAGCTCGAAGGCTTACTTACACACGAACAATACCTCGAGCTAGCTCTTGTTAATGAGTAGTGTGTTTGGTTGCTACTTGTATTTAGAACTTCTGTTATTAATACCATTTATCAAAAATAACTTTTATCGCACAATCCTCTGATTTTTCGATATAGTAATTTAAATTTAGATTTTTAATCAGAGATGTGTATGATCATTAGGATG